>JAZLEX010000255.1:0-32124 GCA_045615485.1 Prevotella sp. | reverse complement strand
ACGGTTAGATTCATGCGATATTCAAACGGAGATAGTGCTGAAATGCTGTATGGTAACGCAACTGACTATTCATTCCGCTTAATATCTTCGTATAACCAGAACGATGATTCCTATGTGTCGATCAGAACCTTAGACCATACATTTGACTCAAGCGGTCGTATGCTCATCACTATACCTGCATCGGGTCTGTATCGCATCAAGTGTCTTTGGCATAGAGATTCGGACGGAGCAGAGATTAGCAGTGTTTTAATTATCAATATATAGCCATGCCACACAGCAATTATAGAATATACTCGCAGGGCGAATACGGAATTGAACCGTCAGATGTATCGGCAGTGCTTGGTGTAGCATCTATGGAAGTAGGTACTCTCTGTACTTCGGACAAGATAAATCGCTGGGCAATATATAAGCCATTGCAGTATAAAGGTATCTCCAAATTGACACTTGCTCAGCGAATGGAGAAGAATATGGGCCTGTCTCCTGCATCAGTGACAAGACTAAAGGATGCCTACGGAGTTGCAAAGGCAAGTCTTGAGGCTATCGAAAGCGAGATAAGGGAATGGAGCTATGCCAAGCCTATGGGCGGTTCTACAAGTCCTTATCGCCTTGGTGACTTCGATGGCTACGACCATGAATCTGTTGCCTGTGATTCCGATTGGAAGGACGCACAAGCTGCAAAAGGTAGAGCAACTGTTCCTGTCGCAAACTTCAGTTTCCGCCTGAACGAAGAGAGTGCAAGTAATATCGGTTCTGCCAACTCCAACTTTATGCCTTTGTCTTACATAACGAGCTATGACAACTGGTATTTAGGCTTAGCTTTGTATATTCCAGAGAAACAAGGTTGGATGTTTATATGCGGTACAAAGTCACTCAAGGAAGCAACATCTTCGACGATCGGCAGTGTGTTGCCTACGGTCAATTCAAGCGAATTGGTAAAGGACTTGCTGAAGGACTTGGACGAAGTGACATACATTCCTTGTCTTTTAGCTAATCCGCAGACAGCCAAGGTGCAGGAACAGGCACAGCGAACATATATCACGATGTCGGCTGGTACTGTGTATTGTATGCCTTCAGGAGCCAAGTCGCATAAGATATACTTCCATACTGCTATCTCCAATACGATGAAGCAATTCCTGTATAATGGTATGTGGGTTTCGGCATATCAGTTGTCGGAAGCCTATTATATCCGATTCAACGGCAGGGACGAAAGGATGGCTTATCTCATCAAAGGCAAGGTTGATAATGCAACTGGAAGGACATTGAACGGATGGTTTATCACAACAATCACAATGGGTGATGCGGCTTACGGCTTTCAAGTCAAGCAGATAATCGTGGTGTATGCGACCGTTCCAGGAGATGGGAATTTACTTGATATATCGTCAGCCCCAAGCGAGCCGATTTCGGTTGAGAATTACCTTTACTGCAACAAGATTGTAGATATAGGTCCTACGGCTAATACGAGATACGAGATGTATTCATATTCGCTTGTGGCGAATGATATATCAAATACTAACAAGATAACCGTACGGACACAATACGGAGATGTGTCCTTCTACGGATATGCCAGTACGGAAGTACAAGTCGGTCTCGTCGTGGACTGCGTAAGATAACAATATTATTAACTATTAAAAACAATCATTATGGAAAATTTCGGTACTATTGAGATTATCGCTATTATGGCAGCAGGTGTAATCATTGCTGCATTCGGTGTTGCATTCTATCTTCGCAAGGTCAAGGGCAGAAGCGCAGACCTCAAGGAGCGAGATGAGAAAGGAAGAATCAAATGAAAGTAATCTACAACAACATCATTCCCTTCAAGGGGTTTGTGGCTATGACGCTCTATCCGTTCATCTTCGTAAGGAAGGAGTATGCCGATATATTCACTCGTACCGACGAACGGCACGAGTCAATTCACGGAGCGCAGCAGCTTGAAACAATGTGGTTCGGATTCCTGCTTTGGTACATCATCGAATGGCTTGTAAGGGTGGTATTCACTCACGATTGTTTCTCACATAAGGCATATCGTAATATCTCGTTCGAGAGGGAGGCATACGAGCATCAGCACGAAGAGAATTACCTCGAAAAAAGAAAGCATTTCTCTTGGTTATTTCGCTGAAAATTATTAACTTTGTAACATATTAAATAATTAAAATTATGGTATCAACATCAACACTTTTGCTGATTTTAGCAATCTGGTTTATCGGCTACTTGGTGGATCTGTATCTCTGCCGTAAAAAGTGGCACAAGTCTTGGCTCGACAGCCTCGTTATTTCTGGTTCGTCTTGGGGATTGTTTATCTTCCATTACGTTATCCATTATGTGTATAACACCTTCTTTGTGAATCATAACGATAACGATAATATTAACGATTAAATATTTTACTACTATGGCAGAACAACAGGATTTAATGATGAACCAATTTCCAGAGGCGAATGATGGTAAATATTTCTATCTCGAATCTGAAGATGGAAAACAGGTAAAAGTTACTAAGGCAAGTGTTGCTTCGGTAATCTCTCAAGTGATTAAGGACACTCCTAATGCGCTCGCCAATGTGAACTTCGGTGCTAAGACATCCGCAGAGCTTGCATCAGTTGTGGCAGGACAGAGCGTAATGACCGACAAGGTGAAGAATGAAGCAATCCAGACAGGCGGTGTATATGCAAGCACTCAACTGTGGGCAGGGGGTCCATATTGGGCTAAATGGAATGTAGGTGCGAATAGTGAGACTGAGTATGGTGACTTGTTCGCATGGGGTGCGACCAAGCCTTATCGCATAAGTGGTAATACCGTACTTGACAGCACAGATAACTACTCGTCATCAAAGGCAGCCAGCATCACTGCAGACCTAAAGCCAAATGAGGATATTGCGACAATCAACATGGGCGCAGGATGGCGTATGCCGACTAAGGCAGAGTTTGACGCGCTACTTGCTAATACGAATTATTCTTGGACTTCGATTGGCGGAGTCAATGGCTTAAAGTGTACCGATAAGCGAGATGCTAACAACTACATCTTCTTCCCTGCGTCTGGTTACGTCGGTGGTTCTTCATTGAACTCTCGTGGTTCCAGCGGTTACTATTGGTCGCGTTCGTTCAATTCTTCGACGGTCGCTTGGAGGCTCTACTTTAGTTCTTCGGGGCAGTATGCCAGTACCATTCTTCGCGACTTCGGCTTCTCCGTTCGTGGTGTGCGTTCGTAGTTCAGAATTTGCGTGAACCAATCTCATAGGTGCGCGTAGAGCGCGTCACCAACGCGCACCGAAGCGTATCTGTGAGATTGGTAATAATAATAACAAACAAGGAAAAATATGAATCAGATTACAAAACTTTGGGACAACTTCTACGAGATTAAGGTGGCTGACGAGGCACATGCGCAGTTCCTTCCTATCAAGCGCGATGAATTGATTTCTACGTTCATCCGCAAGCGTTACACACTTGATGACGAGTTGGCACTACTGGCTAACGGAACGGATAGTGAGAAACATGCTGACGAGTATGCAGAATATCAGAACTACCGTAAGGCTGTGAAGGATGGTATTGCAGAAATCTGGAACGAGATTGATACTGTCAACAAGGCTTGGGTAGATGCACAGCCTAAGGCGGAAATGGATAATGAATAAATGACATGGCAGACGAGAAGATGAGTCTCATAGACAAGTTGGCAAAAGAGGCAGACCGAAAGACACAGGACGATTGGCAGAAGGTGTATCTCTATCGTGAGGGTACATTTTTCCATGCTTTCAACCAGAGCGCATGGCTGCTGACCACATTCGTTTACAGTGAGGATTTTCGCAAGAGCCTCGGTGATGCGCGTGGATTGCAGGTGACACACACCTTGTCGAAACAAGCAGGTGATTATCTGATTGCAGGATTCCCTGTTCGTTCGCTTGATAAGTATGTTACGGGCTGTGAGGTTACGGAGCATGACGATGTGTTTGTGTGCAAGGTCAATCCGATATTTATGCCAACTCAGGAATCTGAAGTTTACCAGACACAGTATGAGGCTTTCAAGTCTGCCATTCCTTCCAAAGAGCCTAAGCCAAAGAAAGGTTCATCGGTAGAGGTTATTGCATTGGGTCAGCGCATGAACGGTAAGGGTGGTATGTTTGAGATAATCAAGCAGATCATGGCTTACCGTCTTGAAGAATCCAATCCGATTGAAGCCATGAACTTTGTGGCACGGCTTAAGGCTATGGTGGGAGAACTTCTTTAATAACACTGGCATGACAATAGAAAAATGACTACACTATACGCAAATTCATAGGTTGCTCGTCTATATGATAGAAAATATTATTGCCGTCGGTGACTCCTTCGCTGGTTTTACCTGCATGGCTGAAAAGGTAGCAACCGATAATCTTCTTCCCTGCGTCTGGTAACGTCAATGGTTCTTCATTGAACAATCGTGGTTCCAACGGTAACTATTGGTCGCGTTCGTTCAATTCTTCGACGAACGCTTGGAGACTCAACTTTAATTCTTCGGAACAGAATACCAATACCAATAATCGCAACAACGGCTTCTCCGTTCGTGGTGTGCGTTCGTAGTTCAGCACTTGCATATAGTGAAACTTTCTGTTGTCATGCCTAAATCTTATCATCGTGGACTATCATATAACTCCAGAGAGGCTTTATATTGACTTGATGATAGCCTACATGACTGCACGTCAGCATAAGGGAACGAAACAGTATGTCGCGGACTTTGACAAACACCTTAAATCTAACCTTCTGTCATTAAGAGACGAATTGCTAAACCGAACCTATACTGCAAGACCTTCCACTTGTTTTATTGTATTTCACCCTAAACAGCGCGAGATATTCGCGGCAGATTTCCGCGACCGCGTGGTGCATCACCTTATCTTCAATTATGTGCATGAGATGCTTGAGCGAACATTTATACATGATACCTATTCGTGCATCAAACACCGTGGCACACACTTCGGGATAGACCGCTTGCAGCACCATATACGCGCATGTAGTGAGAACGGAAAGAAAGAGGTCTTTATAATGAAGATGGATATAAGCGGATATTTCATGCACATAGACCGTCAACGTCTCTATATGATAACGCGCGAGTCTATATTGCAAATGGCAGACCATTTTACTGATGCCAGTAAAAAGGTGAGGTGGAGAGAAAAGATAGATATAGACTTTGTTCTGTACTTAATTCATGAGGTGATAATGCTCGACCCTACGGAGCATTGCCACATCAACGGAAGCCGTAAGGACTGGAGTGGGTTACCCGACTCAAAGAGCCTGTTCAAGAGTGGCAAAGGTAAAGGTTTGCCAATCGGGAATCTTACATCTCAACTATTCAGCAACGTGTATCTTAACAGCTTTGACCAGTATATGAAGCGCATAGTTGGTTGTAAGCATTATGGGCGATATGTAGATGATTTTTATGTTGTGAGCGAATCTAAGGGTCGGTTGCATAGTATTATACCATTGGCTGACAAGTATCTTATGGATAATCTTGCTTTGAGTGTGAATCATGGAAAGACTAAGATTTATTCTTCGTGCAGAGGGGTTGACTTTCTTGGTGGATTCGTGAAGCCAAATCGCGTATATATCTCTAACCAGTCTCTGCGCAGGATGAACAAGCAGATAAATGTACTGAGCCGTAAGACCAACGATGAACGCTTTGATAGCATCAATTCTTTTCTTGGTGTATTGTCGCATTTCAAGACATACAATATACGCCAAAAGATTGTTGAGCGGATTTGGAGGGATTTCAGAGAGTTTGCCGTAATTGATAGGAATAGGTTGAAACTAAAGAAGATATACGCAAGGCTATGAGGGTAGAAAATGGGTAGAATACCATTCTACCTTATTTCTACTTGACGAAACTTGCAAATATTCGACGAAACTTGCAAATATTCGATAACACTTGCAAGTATTGGATGTAAGTTTCTGGAATTTGGAAAATATCATTATTGATAATCAAACACTTATATTTTATTTTCATCATCGACGGTAAAAAGTTTATAAATATATATCTTTGCGTTGCAGTTTTTATTTTGTTCCATTACCTTAACCCTATACAATAGAGATTAAAATGAACGAAAAAGAAGGTGAGCTGAATCGCATTTTAGACAATGTGATACAGTGTTGCACGGTTCTGAACAACGAAGGTCGCGCAAAGATCACAAGAGAGTTGCTTATCGGGAGGTGTCGGAAAGAAAACGTCGTTATGGTGCGTGCATTGGTAATCTCGCAGCTTTATGCTGCAGGCTACACGGTGAGCACTATTGCCGATTTCTTAGGGAACAGATCTTCCCAGAGTATTCACCACATGCTGGACATGGGTTATTTCCTGTCGAAAAGCTCAAGTGCGTACAGGATAGCAGAAAAAGAAGCGAGCATTCTGAATAAGCATGATCATCCGTAATGGTTTCAGGTTTCAGGTTTCAGGTTTCAGGTTTCAATAACTTTCAAATAACTATGATGCTAATTCGCTGAAAAGTGTGTTAGCATCTTTTTTTGTGTTTCAAGGGAAATACCGAACTTTGCACCGTCGAAATGCACCGTATCACCCTTTATCGCGCGTACAAGAAAGAACGGAATGACGACACTAACGGAAAATTTTCAACCAATTTATGTTATGGATTCAGAAAAAGTTTATTGTTACGAAAGTCCGCGACGTGACAACGACTTATCGTGGTGGGCATTGACACAGAATCAGTGGATGAACAATCCAATCGCGTTGATGTTCGTGCCTATGATTATGCGCATGGCTTTCGGCGATGATTGGCGTAATCGCATGGATAACAACCCTGAAATTCAGGCTCGTTTCAATCAGTTGCAGGGTCAGCTCAGCGACAACCACAACACCGACATTCTAAACGATGCCATCAAGGGTAATTACGCACGTATCGGCGAATTGGCTTCGGCTCTTAACATTGACCTTCGAGCTCTACAGTCTGGTATTTGTGATCTTCGTGCTGCTATTCAGGCTCAAGGTGGCGACATCCGACAGGGCTTTGCAGGCTTGCAGGGTGATATTAAGTTCACAGGCGAACGTATCATCAATTCTAATCTTCTTGGTGCAAAGGATCTTCAGGCTGCAATCAAGGACTGTTGCTGTACTACTCAGCAGAACATCCAGAAGTTCGGCTATGAAACTCAGATCGGTCTCAAGGATCAGACTTACACTATCAACGAGCGTCTTACAGGTATTGCCAACGGCTTGCAGAAGGGCTTCTCTGACCTCGGTTACATCCTTGCTCAGCAGAAGGGCGAGATCATGCTTAACAATGATCGCAACACTCAGCGCGTGCTCGATAAGATGTGTGACAACACAACTCAAGCACTTCGTGACCAGCTTGCAGCTAAGGATCGCGAACTTCTTGCAGCCAACATCATTGCTGGTGTGAAGAAGACCGACGGTTGTGGCTGTGGTGTAGCCTAACCATTGATTGTTAACCTTTAATTGTTAACAGCTCATGATAACGACCCATATCATTCCGGTAGCTACTGCTACTGAGCAGGTGTTTCTTGTTGAAGTGGTAGAACGCCTTTGTCGTAAGTATTGCCCTTCATCGAGCATACAGCCGACAGGCGCAGTATCGTTTTCTATCTCTCCAACCCGTCTGATTGATGGTTATGCTGTAGCAACTATTACGGCAAAAGTCTCTACGCTCACACCGAAATGTCAGTTGTGTGGCTGTGCAACTCCACAAATCTTTACTGAGAGCTTCGACGTTGCCTTTACAGCAACAGGTACGAACACCATCACCCTCGAACAAGGAGCAAGCACACTTGTAGAACCAGCATTCAAGGGTTGTTGTGCAGCTCGTGGCGTTAAACTTACTACTACACTCACGGCAACTATTGCCTAATCTATCAGGGAAAATAAGGTAATTTTAGTTATTTTATTTTCCCTTTCCATTATGAATGTTTAATAATCAATATATTACGACAGATTAATAATTTCCATTATGGCAACATTCAAAGACCTTCGCGTAGGTTCAACGGTCTATTTCCTTGTTGGTAAGAACAATGAGATTGAGATTAAACAAGGTGTGGTAAAACAAGGTCCGGGCATGTCTCATACACCTACACCTACGTCGGGACAACCTATCAATTATCTTGCTCCTTCGGTAGTGGATATCGAGATCGAGCTTGACGGTGTTACAAAGGCATACGAGATCCAGGATTCAGCCGAATTTACATACGGTGGTGGTATGCTGATTGCAACAGATATAAATCGCGTATTGTCGGAAATTGAGAATATTGAATCTCAGGCACAAGAGCGTTTGAACAGCCGCGAGAAGGATTTGGCTTGTATCGAACGATGCAACACGCTTCGGTTGCAGTACGATCCGAAAGCAAAGGAACAGAAGGCACTCGATGACCGTTTCCGTAGTATAGAAGAGGGGCAACGTAAGTTCCAGGAGAACATGACATCGCAAATGGACCGCCTGAGTCGGAACTTTGAAGAAACTATGAATAAGGTTATGAACAAATTTAGTCTATAAACTATGTATAAGTACAAAGAAATGATCGAGCTTGCCCAAAGTAAAGGGCTTGCTGACGAAAAGAAGATGTGGCAGAGTGTTGATTTACTTGAACCTTTGCTTGAGATTTTTGCAGACGAGCACCCTGAAGAATATGATGCTTGGATGGCTAAACAACACGAAATAATGTTTGGACCGCACTTTAACTATGAGCTTGCCGAAGAAGCTCTTGCCGATATCACCTACACAGACAGACAGGGTGCGAAGAAGATTGGTCCACACTGGAGCATCCAGGAAGTTGTCGATGCGACAAGACAGATGCAGTTCCCAGAAGGTACTACAGATGCCGATAAGTGGGTAGCGTTCAACGTGTGGTATGCAGACCTCGGTAGAGATCTTGATGACTCGCAGATACTTCGCACAGCACATAGATTCTTCTTTGCCGACGAAGATGCAAAGCCAGGCAAGGTGTGGCGGTACGCTAAAATTAATAATTAAAAATTAAAAGTTAAAAATTAAATCCTAAGAAATTGTCGTTTCTATATATTTTTGAAGGCTCGTTGCTCTGCTGGAGTGGCGGGCTTTTTCGTGTCCTTTGATATTTTATATGTTGTTTTTTTCTTTGTGAAAAAAATAAGTGAGATATGACAATAGCAGGTATTAACAACATACGATATACACAGCAGATACAACTTATGGCTGTTCCTCAGTCGGCCAAGAAAGCTGTGGTAGCCGATTGGTCTCAGATATGCGATACAGCAAACCGACAGGCAGAACAGATTAAAACACTGCAAAATGGCACTCCGCTATACGACGTAACGCTTTCTTTCCGTACACAAACCGACCCAGCATCGTTCGATAAGGCGAAAGGATGGATGTACCAGGACCGTAGCGGTAAGAATTGGCTCATCGGTTACGGAGATGAAGACGATTATCCAGTAGTGACATGGCAGCAGACCAACAGCAAGAGCGAGACCCCAGACTATCAAGTTACCGTTTCGTTCAAGTCTCGCATTGGCGTTTTAGCTTCTGTGGGTGGAGAAATTGAAATGTAACGATAATATATAGAAACGACGATATGAAAAAATTCTACAACCGATATTGTCTGAAGAATTTGCCTTTCCACATTTTCAGTGGATGTGCAATCGTGCTCATTGCAGCTTCATTCATAGTTCCTCCGCTTGGTGTGATTGATGCAAGTATTCTTGCAGCCGTAGGAGAATTGTTCGGTTTTGCCGCACTTGGGGCTGTATATAAGGCGATAGATAACGGTACAGATGCCAAGATCACAAAGGGAGATATGAGCATTACCATTAACAACGATAACGATGACGATAACGATAACCAATGAAATATTTTACTTACAATGAGCTGATTCGTTCAGAGACAGCTAAAAAGTTCGGCATTGACAATTTCCCACATAACAATAAAACGGTGTTGAATAATCTTCGCACCTTGGTCGAAACGACTCTCGACCCTTTACGTGCAGCGTGGGGTAAGCCTATTCGTGTTAATTCGGGGTATAGATGTCCGAAACTCAACGCTCATCCTGCCATAAAGGGAGCACCTAACTCAAGTCATTTGCGAGGACAGGCAGCCGATATTACAACGGGTTCAAAGATTGACAACAAACGGCTGTGGGATTTGCTTGTTGAGAGTCCGATACCTTATACCAAGGTCATCAACGAAAAAGATTTCTCCTGGTTACATGTTAGCCTTGATATAAATAATATCTCGCGCATCAAGCTAAAGGAGATGAACGGCAGATACGTGACGGTAGAAAAATGAAAAAAGTAAAAATACGGATGGATATGACTATGCAACTTTATACGATCATTCCAGAATTGGAAGAAATGGAAAACAACAGAATTAAGATAAATCTCGACTTACCGCAGACGTGGAGCGACTTAAACGAAGACCAACTCAAGTATGTGTTGCAGCTTCGTGCAAGTTCTACTATGTCGGCTTACGAGATACGCATTGCAGCATTATTGCGTTTTGCACACATGGAAGAACGCCCACCGCATACCGATGCTGAACGGGAGATGAAGGAGAAAGAAGGTTATCACTTTATGCGTGTGCCTAAAGTGATTGGTACATCGGATAAGATACTGCCATTGCCAGAATGGTTTTTCCTCGATGCCGTAAATCGGCTTTCGTGGCTCGACACACCCACAAGTGACGTGACACGACTCGAAAACATTGTCCCTCGCTACAAGCCATACGACCGCACGATGTCGGATATGCCTTTTGGCGTATATCTGCAGGTTGAAAACCATTGGCAGGTGGCGATGAGTTGGGCAAAGGTGCAAGCCGATGAGAGTACCGATAAGCAGGTGCGTGTGGAGGCTCTCGAACACGTAGAGAAATGCCTGGAGCAGATTGCCCGATTGCTCTATGTGCCACAAACGAAATGGTGGCAGAAGAAACCGAAGGCATTCTCATTCTCTGTGCTTATGCAGCAGAACATCCTTCATTGGCTCAGTGGTTGGCACTCGTGGGCAGCAATCGCCTATCCTCATTTGTTCAAGCCTTCGGGCAATGCAGACGGAAACATCGTCACTTCGCGCTATCTGCAGGATCAGATAGACTCGCAGATCTCGGCATTGACTGATGGCGACGTGACAAAACTTCCTCATGTGCTCGAAAAGACTACTACAGCCGATGCGCTGCATGTGCTCGACATCAAGGCAAAGGAGGCTGCAGCAGCGAAGAAGGCGCAGGAGGACGCGATTGCCAAAGCAAAACGGAGATAATTAAAAGTTAAAAATTAATAGTTAAAAATTAATAGTTTCATGCTATGCAAAAAACTATTCTTATGCTTGTTGGCATTCTGTTTATGTGGGTGTGTCAGCAAGAAGCATTCGGTAAAGACATATACCAAAACCGTTACCGACTCGCTGGTGCAAGTACAGATACAGCGCGACACTATCTATTGGCACGGTGTACAAGTGACCAACGAGAAGGTGAGCGTGATAGTGAGCCGATGGGATGCAGAAAACAACCAATGGCAACCAGAGACGAAGACAGATACGGAGCGAAATACCGAAGTGGAAAACAAGGACACCATAAGCGAGAAAACAGAACACGTTACTACTGACTGCAGGACGAGAACGACAACGAATACGAAAACAAAAGAAAGCGATACAAAAGGCGTTTCAAACACCGCACAAAAGATATACGCTCTCTGTCTGCTTATCGTCCTCGGACTTATGTTACTGTTTTCTATCACAAGACTAATAAAGAATAAATAATATGGCACCAAACAATTCACAACAATTTCAAGCGCAATTCTCGCTGAATGGTCAGCAGGTCAAGGATGAGCTGAAGCGAATAGATGACCTCATTGAGAAAATTGGCAAGGATATGGAATCCTTGTACAATGATGGCACAGAGGGCTACAAGAAGCAGATGCGCCAATGGGCAGAAGAAAAGAGTGCTTTGCAACAGCAAAAGCGCGAAATGAACTCGCTTAACAAGGTTATACAAGATTGCATGAAAGATCTTGACAAAGCATCGCCTAATCAACTCCGAAAGACCATGCGCGATATCAATTCTGCAATCGACAAGGGAGCTATCAAGCGTGGCACTAAGGATTGGCAAGAAGCAATGCGAGTGCTGGCCAAATGCGATCAGGAACTCAAGAAGATCAACGCTGAGATTAAGGCGGCAGGTGAAGGCGGAGGTTTCTTCGGTAAGCTGTTCGGCGGCCTCGGTGGGGGAGGTGCGGCAGGCATTGTTTCAAAAGTCTCTGGTGTCGTCGGCTCGATTGTAACAGCATTCGTCGGTTTTAAAAAAGTGCTTGGAGACATCTATACTCTTAACAAAGATTTTGAGCAACAGATGGCGAACCTTGCATCTGTGCTTGGTGTGACGAAGAACGAGGTGAAGCAACTTGAGCAACAAGCATTGCGCCTTGGAGAGACCACTATGTTTACTGCAAGTCAGGTTGCAGGACTGCAAGTAAACCTTGCAAAACTTGGTTTCTCCCAAACAGAAATTCAGAACTCGACTCGTGCCGTTCTTGACTTTGCCGCAGCAACAGGTGCAGCTCTCCCTGAAGCAGCAAGCGTAGCTGGTGCTGCTTTGAAAGCATTCGACTTGGACGCTACAGAAATGACCCGTGTAGCATCTACAATGGCTGTAGCCACAACAAAATCGGCACTCGACTTTGAAAAGTTGCGTACTTCAATCTCAATTACCTTCCCTGTAGCAAAGACCTTTGGTATTACAATCGAAGATACGGTAGCATTGCTCGGTAAACTTTCCGATGCCGGTTTTGAGGCTTCAAGTGCTGCAACTGCAACTCGTAACATTCTCTTGAATATGGCGAATCCAGCAGGTAAGTTGGCAAAGGCTTTGGGTGCTCCTATTCGCAGTATCGAAGATTTGGCACCAGCATTACAGAAACTACGTGACCGTGGCATCGACCTTGCAGAAGCATTTGCTTTGACAGATAAACGCTCGGTTGCAGCCTTCACGCGTTTTGTACAGGTGTCTGATCAGCTCGTGGAAATGAAGGAGAGTATATCGGATGCCGACGAAGCATTGCGTCAAATGGTAGAGACCCGAATGGACACCTTGCAAGGTTCGGTAACATACCTGGAATCAGCATGGCAAGGTTTGATGTTGACATTCTCTGAGTCTAACGGTGTGCTCAAGAACCTCGTTGACTGGTTGACCGATGCAACCAAGGCATTGACACGTTTCTTCTCGACTGCAGGACAGAACGCAGCACGTGACGCAGTGCAAGGTGCAGAGGATAGAATGGAAGAGGAAAAGAAACTCTGGAAACAGGAAGCCGATGCTCTCGAACTCGACAAAAAGACAAAAAAGGAGCGCGAAAAGATTGCTCAAGAATATCTGGCAAAGCAGACAGATTTGAGAATAGCGATTGAAAATGCCGAAAAAGAGATTGAGAAATTAGGCAGTAAGCCAATGACCGGATTTAACTCTAACCAGAGACATAATGAAGCATTGCTTGCCAATATCGAAAACTTTAAGAAGGCTCAGAAGGCATACGAAGACCTCCTTGTAGAGCAGAATAAGGTGAACTACATGCTTACCCGTGTTAATGGAGTTACTGACAACTCAACAAGACCACCATACAACAGAGATCCTTTTGCTTCGATGGCGCAGACTGTCAAGGCTCGTATCAACGAGGAACAGGCAGAGGAAATCAAACTCTACGGCGAACGTAAGAAGAATGCTGAAGGTAGTAATGCCGAACTGGAAGAGATAGAGCAGGAGCATTGGACTAAAATGTATCAGATTGCCATTGCCGCATACGGAGAGCTTGAAACACTCTATCGTGATACCGATATCAAGAAGTCCAACCAGTATGCGGCTCTTCGCACAGGACAGGAAAAGGCTTTGGCTCAGAAGTTACAGTCTATCCATGATCAATTTGCCAAGAAGCGTTCGCAAGATGAAAAAGATGCAGAAAAGGCTCTGAAGAATGAGATTAAAAATATCACTCAGCTCAAGAAACTCGAAGACAGCATGGCTAAAAATCAGGCAGAGCAGATGAAAGCCAATGGTGTCTCGGAACTCGAAGCAGATCAATGGCTGAACGATGAGCTATATAAGAACCGATTGAAAGCTATACAGGCACGAGCAGCATTGTATTCTGTAGATAGTGATGAATACGAACGTGCAATGCAAGAGATCGAGCAGGCAAGCGAAGAACACGAACAAAAGGTTGCAGAGACTACTGCAAAGGCAAGAGCTAAGGCATTACAAATTGTAACACAAACAGAAAATCGTGCTAACGAATGGCAGAAGTACCAGACTATGCTTGATATGCTCGACAAATACCATGAAGCAGGTATCTTGAGCGAAGAGGAATACAGCGCAGCGGTCGATGCCGTGCAGAAACTCCGATTCAAGAAAAGTGTAGAGTATGCAGAAAAAGCAGCAGACGAAATCAATAGTCTCCTGTCGGCAGCCGCAAACTACGCCTCGGCTAAATATGAAGCAGAGATTGCCCAGGTAGAAAAGCGTTATGATGCAGAAATCGAAGCAGCTAAAAAGGCTGGCAAAGATACGACCAAAATTGAAAAACAGAAAGAGAAGGAGGTAAATGCACTGAAATTGAAAGAAGCAGAAATGCAGCATGACATCAACATTGCACAAGTATTGACTGATACAGCCCTTTCGATTGCAAAGGGTTATGCCGATTACGGTCCTATTCTCGGTTCGGTAATGGCGGCAGTTGCAACAGCAATGGGAGCCCTGCAAATAGCAACAATCAACCAACAGTTTGAGGCTCAAAAAACCGCTCTTGCAGGTTACTACGACGGCGGTTTCACTGGCTACAGTGGCAACTATCGACAAGTGGCAGGTGTAACTCATGAGGGCGAGTTTGTAGCAAACCACAAGACAGTGAACAATCCTGAGATCCGTCCGATGTTGGATATGCTCGACTATGCCCAGAAGCATAATGCCGAAGCGAGACTGACACAGAAGGACCTCGCAATGGCAGCCGCTTATCGCCAGGGCGGTTACTATGGCGGTGGATATGCCGGTGGTGCTCCTACGGTCAATGTAACGCCTAATGTAGTCATTCCACAGAGTGAAATTTATCAACGCCTTCTGAACGTGCTCGATAATGTATCTCAGAACGGCATTGATGCCAACGTCTATGTTGACGATGTGAACAAGGCACAGAAACGTAAGAATCAGATGTTAATCAATAAATCAAGAATTGCATGATCACACTAAAAATAGATGGGGAAACGGCTGCATTACCAGCCGATTTCTCGTTTCCAATGACTATAGAGAATCCATACTTTACCGACTCGGCAGAATATACAGGAGAAGTGACTTTAACGCCTAATGCTATTGACAACATCCGGATATTCGGTTCGACAGGGAGATTTGATCAGTCGAAACGTCAGCAGGTAAAAGACTGCGAGCTGCTGAATGCTACTGAAACATTGATTAAGGGAAAGGCAACGACAGTCGAATATACACCCAATTCCCTTTCAATTCAGCTATTAGGCGGCAATTCCTCGGTCAACTATCTTATCCGTTGGCAGGAAATGTATATTAACGAAATGAATCTTGGTCGCCTACATTCGGATTGGCAGAGCATATTCCCAACCGGAACGGATAATCGAAATCTTGAACCATTTGCACGCAGGATCATGGGGGAACCAGAAGTGCAAGAATGGGTGATGTTGCCTTGTAAAAATGAGGCAGGTATGGAAATAAACAACATCGAGCGTTGGTTTCCGGACAGAACTCTGTCAAGACTCGAATACGGCTGGCCATACGCGACATTCGACAACCCTAACGAATGGGCGTTGCAGCCTCGTATCTGTGCTATTGTGCGCCGTGTGATTTCTGCTCTCGGCTATACTATCGGGGTGTTCGATGCCGAACAAACTGATTTCAAGTATCTTTATTATGTCAATGTCAAACACACATTGAATCTTGCAGACATGCTTCCGCGTTGGAGTGTATCGAAGTTTCTTCAGGAAGTTCAGAAATTGTTTGGCTGTGTCTTTGTGTTCGACAACAGGACAATGACATGCGACATCAAGAGTCGCAACAACTTCTTCAGTTCAGAAATAGTACATCTGGAACAAGTCGATGATGCCTTTTCCGTCACCATCGAAGATGAAAACCACACCGACGTTTCCAACATGAACCTGAGCTTCAATATCTCGGACTACCCTATCATACGACTGTTTGACGAAACAGCCAACGAGAAATGTGAGTTTAGAAAATTCAACACTTTGGTTGAAGCTGAAAATGCGTTAAGTGTCGTTCAGCTCAACCTCGTAGCTGATGTGGGCGGTCATCAATATGTTTTACTGAAGAAAGATACCCCTTCGGGCGTAACCTTCGATGTTACAGAAGTCAACGATCTCGGTTCGGAATTTAAGCCTGATATAGATAATTCGGACACCTTGAGTTTTGTGCCTGCGAAAATGGATTTCACGATGGCATGGAGTACACAGCTCGAAGGCTCAGGTAATACTCATAGAGTAGGATGGATGCCTACACCGTCGCCAGTCGGAAGTGCGCCTGTGTATCAGAAACAGTATTTCTCTATCTCTGACTATATCAACAACGAACAAGAGTCGGGGGGAGATGACAACGACGATGATCTTATGCCTATGCGCATAGCCTTTTTCACGTCGTGGGATAAATTACCGGAATTTGATATGATAGTCAACAGTCCTTCAGGCTCATGGGAAGGCGGTATAACGTCAAAATGCCGAACTAAATTATGGTGCGGCTGGGTTTACATGGTCGATGATGTATCGTATGACAAACAACAGATGTCGAGCGTAGTCTATACCGACTATATGAAATTTGACCCTTGTTGTTCGCTGAGACATATCGCAGATTATAAAACTCTCTGGAACATGGGCATCGGTTCAGCACCAAGCATCGACACAACAGCACCCTTACAAGTCACGTTCTACGATGATATTGATCTTAAGGATATTAATAAGACATACATCATACGCGGACATCGCTATGTGTGCGAAAAAATAGAATTAACTGTTACAAACCAAGGTGTTGACCGTGCAAAACGCGGTACATTCTATCAAGTAGGATAGGGATTTGTGTTTAAATTTGTTTTTCGTAGATAATATTTTTCATTTTGTGAAGCCCTACGGTCCGTGATGGATAGTAGGGCTTTTAATTGTAAAAATTGCAAGGAATGTCACTTTACATAATGACCTAAGATTTTTGCCATGAAAGATTTTTAATATCCTCGTTTGCCTTCGGTGGCGCAGGACGAAGGTATCTTTCGGTCATTTCAAGACTGCTGTGACGTGCCTGGAGCTGAACTTGTCGAGGCAATAGGTGTGCTACCATGTCAGTTATGCCAGTATGCTTGAGGTGGTAGAAATGGCGTTTCTTCGCTATTCGCAGTTCCTTCCGCATTTCCGACCATCTATCGCGCAGAGCTTCGCCGTTGTTGATGTGTGTGTGCGGTGGAGCAGGTTGCAGATAGCGATTGAAGATAAGCCAGTCAGACGGACATTCGAGTATATGCAATTCGAGCATGAGTTCAACAACCTTATTCGGGAGCGTGGCATAACCGTCCTTCTGGTTCTTCGATACATCACCAGGGACAAGCAACAACGATTCGGCAATATGGAAATTCCGGACACGAAGCTGCATTATCTCCTTTGGTCGTACCATGCAATAGTAACACAGATAGCAAGCCAAGAGCATACGCTTATCGGTATGCTCGAAGTATGCGAAGATGCGTTCGCGCTCTTCTTTCGGGATGTATTCGTCCTTGATCTTCTCCTTCTGAGACTTCTGCTTTCGTCCGTCCGGCACAGCGACATTGGCAACAGGATTTTCCATGATATAGCCACGATCCTTGAGCCAGTTACAGAAGAGAGCAAGCCATCGGCGGTAATTATGTAGGGTTGTCGGTCCAAGTTCTCGCTCATACTTTGCCCATTCTAAATAATCACGCAGCACCTCGGCATTGAGTTGAGAGATAAAGTCGATGCGATCCCTGTTGTGCTTACGGTTATCGGTATCGTTATCGTTGTCGTTTAGATGAAACGCCATGCGCTCTGTCTCTCGCACGACTTTCTTGTGTCTCATCTTTTTATCACGTACACACGCGCACGTGACATAATCCTCTAATAAATTAAGATTGCTTGCGTAGGTCTGCGCTCCTGCAAGTCGGAGATCGCCATACTCCAACATTTCCTGCAGATAGCGACGATACTTCACGAAAACTTCTCTCCAAGGGGTATTACCCTTCGGATTCTCAGCTCTCATCTTGTCTTTTTCTGGAGTCCAACCAAGTTTTAGTCGCTCGTTGTACATGGCGACAAGCTGGTTGGCATACTGTTCTCTCTCCCTTTTCCCCTTCAGTTTCTTCAACTGATTGTTGATGCAAGTACGTTGGCGAACCATCGCACCTTGCATGTTCTCGTACTTGTACTCGATGTAAGTACCTTTCTTAGTATTCCTGACTGTGGCAGGTGTAAAATGTGCTACGTGTGTCTGATGTAGAAACATTTTTTTTTCTTCCTGAAATTCTTGCATTTTCGTAAAATGTTGAAAATCAAGAACTCCAAGAAAGAATGTTAGACTTGTGAGAAATGTTCGCAACACTCATAAAATACCCTTTGGCGAGATTTTGGCGAGTTTTTGATTTCGCAAAACGCTTAATTCGCTGATGTTTAGATATTTGATAAGTGTATTAGTGGAGCTGGAGGGGGTATCACGCAAACCTAACATAATCTTGGAATCCTTGATAATTAGTTAATTATATATTTAAGTTCGGTGGAAATTCGCACTTTTTTGGCGAGTTTTTGGCTAAGTCAACGCAAAATTTACCGTAGGTAAGTTGTTAAAGATGGTAGAGAATTGTGCGGATTTTGCTGAAAAGTCGTTAGAAAAGTGCGAATTTCGTTTATTGTTTATTTGATTCGTGCGCTTCGATATATTTCATCGAGAGTTCGAGAAAATGGGCGATTGTGGAGTCCCGAAGGGTGAGTTGTTCGCGCAGAAACTTGACCTCGGTCTGCAGTTTCGCGATGAGGATATCCCGATCGTCGGTAGTTGCAGAAGGAAGGGGCTGAAACTCAGGCTCGATATCGTCACTGATTTTAGTTTGATGCTCAGGCGCGAGGATAGGGAAGATTTCTGGGTATCGGCTATAGAGATCTTCGGGGTTGACGTCGTTTTCGAGCAGGAGTTTTTCTGCGAGTTCCTTGTCGGACCCATAGGCAGCTCGCATAATAGGAGATAGTTTTGCGGCTGGTATGCGAAGTAGGTCAAAAGGAGCAATAGGCGAATCTCCTTCGCTCAGCATCTCGCCTTCGCCATTCAGAAGCCACTGGAGATTCAAGTTGGGAAAGAGATTTTCGATTCTTTTGATGATGATTGGGCTTTGCCGGATTCCTGTTGAATTACGGAAATATGAATTGACACTTCCGACAATAGCACCTAATTTAGACACATTCATGTTTCGGATAGGAATTGCCAAACTAAAAATCGCTGCACGTTTGTTTACTTCTGAAGTTTTGGTCTTGTACTGTTTCATTGTTGTATCTGTTTATAGGTTCGTAAAGATGTTAAAGATGTTTGAAAAAGGGGTATTTTATTAAAAATGTGCGTTAAATATGTGAAAACTGTTAAAAATAATAGTTAAAAATGAAATTTATTACCAGAAAATTTGTTAGAAATGTCCGAAAACTCTAATTTTGCACTGCGATTGAGATTTGTTCAGTCAAAATTAACAAAAGTTTATACAATACGGACAATTCTCCATATCGAAAATGATTAAAGTTTTTTGAAATATCAAAATTCTAACAAAAAAATCGACGAAAAAGTAACAATCTTTATAGAAAAATGTATGAAATGTAACATTGCACATATAAATATTAGGATATAATACGAAATACAGGTAATATCGAACATTTCTCACAAGTCTAACAAATCTACTAAATCGAATAATATATGAAATTCTATTACTATTGCACAGCATTACTATTGCGCTACAAACGCACTTATGATTGGGTACAGCAGAACCGAATCGAATTTGTTGACAGGTTGTTTCTCTTCGGAATGTCGATGGCTCTGATAGGTACAGGCTTACTTTTCGGCAGTGGTGAAGCAGGTTGGGCAATCGCATCGTTTACAGGTGTTGTGATTATAGTGATAGCAAAAATGCTTGTCGGCTGGGCAGAAAGGAAGTGATATGACACAAGGATTTTATATCGTTACATCGGTCGTATTACAGGACTACAGCGGTAGGAAATGCGAAGTTGATCTTGAGTTAGGATTTCCGATATGGGAAAGGACAAGCACTCTCAATCCTAATATAGAATATCCAGAGCGCAAAGACAATCCTCGTTACAAGTGGATAAATTATTTCAATGCCGTGGAACGTCGGGCAGCTAAAGAATGGGGCTTGGAGGCAACGAAATGGATCAAGGCAAACTTCAAATACATATACACCGCATAATGCAGAGTCTATACTATCCAGTCATGATTGAAGATACAAGTTCTTGGAGCGACGAGATAGAGCGTAATACGTTCTGCCGTACAATGCTTTCGACTGCCGACTTCGTTACGGCTCGTAATAAGGCGAGTCACAGACGCGAGTTTCCCTGTCGGGTGATACCTGGCAGCGTGGAACGACTGAATAACATAGAAATGTCGTATCGCGAAAGCCATATCTACTACAGGGTATGCAGAAAAGAATGCGAGATACTGGCAGCCGTAGGCGAAGGCAAGGTGTGGCATGAGCGATACAGAATGACAGCCGTAGAACGTGCGATGATCGCTGACAACCTGGTACAGGAACTGCAATGGAGCTTCGGTAAGCCTTGGCAGATACCAGTAGCTTACGAGATAGACGGAGCGAACATCGTTCTGATACGCAGTGAGAAAGCAGAAGAGTATATGAAAGAGAATCTATGCGAATATTGCTATAAAGACGGAGAGCTTTTTTGTAGAGGTAAAAAAATAATTGACATTATTAATTGATAATTGATAATTCATAATTGATAATTCATAATTCATAATTCATAATTCATAATTATTCGCCATTCGGCTCATGTTCAAGTAAAACATAATTCAAAATTAAAATGAAATTAGAAAACGTAACAATCATGCGTGCGCAGATGGCGCAGAGCAGAAAGAAGGATGGAAGTACATTTAACTACTTCGAGTTTCAATTTGCACACGGTCAGAGACCTAAGACTACCTACAATCAGGCAACGGGACAGAACGAGTTTGTCTATGATCAGACAGGTCAGGTACTGATGAGTGATGATATCATGATAATCGAATACTACGGTAACGATGCTCAGGCAATGGCTCAGTCAGGATTTCAAACTGGCATGGTGATAAACATGGAACTACACTCATACATCAAGCGCAATAACTTCACTGGACGCTATGAGACGACATTCCTTATGCCGACCGATGTCAAGGTAGTGTCGATGCCGCAGCCGGCACAGTATCAGCAACCACAGCAAGTACAACCGCAACAGCAGGGATATACACCGATCTTCGGGCGATAAGAAGATATAGGACGGTGCAGAAAGGCGGGACACGGTATATTTATTCTCATACAATTTTTGGTTAATAGTTTGTTATTAGTAATTCGATAATATGTCAAAAAAAATCTACAAATCCGCATGTCCGATGGGTTCGATCCCCATACCGTCCACCAGCCAGAAAAGTAAGGGTTCAGTGAATTAGCGTGCCTCGGAAAGCTGACAATATTAGGATATCTCACCAAGCTACCTCGAATAATAACTTTTTCCCCGAAAGACCTCGCATTCCAGTGGTGAGCAGCCCTAAAAAATGAGAATAAGCAGAACCCGAAAATCTGGAACAAAGCAGTGGATGAGTGCTGGCGGTGGGAAAGACCACGAACATACTTTCAGGGGTTCCCGTTCTTAAACTCTATGCAAGCCGAAAAATCCTACCACTATGATGGCTGGTAGAAGTTGCATTCCCGAAGGCTCCTGAAAGTTTTTTTTGAATTATTTAGTTCCCACAAACAAAATATTTAGTTCCCACAAATTAACACAAATTTACACAAATGTTTTTTGAACATGAATTAGGAAAAAATTAGGAAAGAATTTTTTTGTGCTAATTTGTGCAAATTTGTGGGCAACATGTAAAAAATCTGTGGACAAAAAAAGATAATATGAATACTCAAGCAGAAACTATTTTTACTCTTGTACGTCAGGCTAACGATTGGGGAGTCTTACGGAAGGAATGGAAGTCTGATACCTTCGACCGCATGGCTGCTCTTGTAGGTATGTCGGGTGGACGTACTGCGCACTTCCGAAACGTGCTCTTTGCCGACGGAACCAAGAATCTCGATGCTCGTGGCATTACTGCTATCTCTGTCTATTTTGGCATTGATCGTGCGAAGCTCGAAGAACTTAATAAGGAGTTGAACGCATGATAGAAAATTTACCACCAGGATCGAAACTCAATACTCCCGAAGCTCAGGAGGCTATCAGGAAGATACGCACTGGCATTGCCAAGGCATTTTGGGGGCATGTGGTAGTAGATGATTCTGAAGAACCGAATAGTTTGTAATGAAACTTGAAGAATTAAGAGAACGGCAAGCGTGGACCCTTCCACAAAAAATTGACCACTCGCTCGGTGTGATTGATCAGTTCATCAATAAAATGGACGGGAAGGTGTATCTCGCTTTCAGTGGTGGCAAAGACAGCACAGTATTGATGCACCTTTGCGAAATACTGAAAAAAGACATTCTCTGTGTATTCTCTAATACCGGTTGCGAGAGTCCAAGCATTGTGAAGTTCGTTCATGATATGCAGTCTGAAGGGCATAATATTAAAATTATTCGTCCAAAGCTGACTCCAAAGCAAGTTTGGGAGAAATACGGATTTCCTTTGGTAAGCAAAGAGGCAGCAGAAAATATTCACGCGGTAAGAATAAATCCCAATTCAGTTAAGAGTCAAAAGGCACTCGGAATACTTAACCCAAAATCCAGATTTGTCTTGGGAAAAAAATGGAGATATCTCATTGATGAAACTTATGAGACAAGCAATTCTTGTTGTGATATTCTCAAGAAAAACCCATCACATCAATTTGCAAAAGAAAACGGACTATCTGCAATTACAGGCGTGATGGCGAGTGAATCACAACTGCGCGAAAAAATATATCTCAGGAGGGGGGGGTGCAACGTATTTGGTACTGTTTCAAGCTCTCAACCGTTGAGCATCTGGACTGATAAAGATATCTGGCAATACATAAGAGAAAACAAAGTTAAGATTGCCGATATTTACGAAAAAGGAGCTTCACGTACAGGTTGTATGGGCTGCGGCTTCGGATGCCAATTTGAAGATGACAGGAGACTCGAATTGCTCTATCAACTTTATCCGAAGTATTACAATTTCGTGATGAACTTCACAAATAATGGCGTGACATATCGAGAAGCAATGCGAAAGATGCTTTCTGTTAATGGATTGTTCCTTCCAGACGAAAATCCGCAATTAGCTTTATTTTAAACAATATATATTAGAAACGACAATATGACATCATACGAACGCTTATTGCGTGAAATAAACAGCTCGGCATATCCGATAACAAAGGTTATCATGGCACTGTGTCCGAAGGCTACGATGTCGCCAGTACCAGGGAGCGATAGGCGATGGACGATGGGAAATCCGTTTCCCTTAGTTTCAGGTTCCAGGTTTCAGGTTTCAGAAACCGCTTCTCAGGGTTCCGACAAAACCACCAACGAGGGAGGGGGTGCGGGGGAACCAACGTGCCTTATCGACTTGGATAGGAATGTGGCGTATGTTCCTGAGCTCGGATTAGGTGGTTCGACGGTGCAGTTCATCATGGACCTCTTGGGCGTGTCGGAACGCATGGCAGTGCAGAAGGCTCTCGACATAATCAATGCGCCGGAGAAAGGGCAAAGCGACTCGGCATTGGCACTTGATCCGATGGAATGCCAGAAGGACGATGATGAAGATGAGCAGTCGGCAGAACCATTGAGACGCGAAAAAGTGCGTGGTGTCTTACGTTGGATGCACAGGATATTGCAGCAGGCACTTTGGGAGTCGAACGATAATGCAGGACGGGAGTTTTGCAAAAGCAGACATTGGAGCGATGAGACCTTGAAACTCGCACAGATCGGTTATGCAGCCGAAGGCAGAATACTCAAGGAAGCGATGGAAGATGCAGACTCGGACACTGTGCTTCATACCTTGGTCGAAATGGGTATACTATATAAGCACGAGTATCATGGCGATGTGACTTACACAGGAGCGCACGACAACCGCATAGCATATCCGATATTCAATGCCTGTGGCGAACTGACAGCATTCTCCTTCCGTGACGATGGAACCAACGAAGCAAAGTGGAATGAAGAGCACGAGAAACGTCTGCAGCAGTTCCAGGACAAAGGCGACGTGACATCGTACAATAGCGAGTCAGGGCAGAAGTACGGTAAGAAATGTATATACATGCGTACAGAAGCCTCGTTGGAACCTTCGCGTCAGCAGCTCTTCGGCATGGAAAGTGCGAGTAAGGCAATGACACGAACACACGACCGAAAAATGTATATCGTTGAAGGTCAGCCGGACCAGATGCGAGTGCGTAGCCTCGGCATTGAGAATGTGGTGGCAGTAATGACCACTACAATATCTGAGGACTATATCGACACACGTACCGGCTATGTGGAAGATGAGACGCGAGGAAAGTTCGGTATGCTGAAAAAAGAAGGTTGTCTCTCGCTCTGTCTCATTCCCGACATAGACAAATACGATCCTGAGAAGGGACAACGATATGGGGTGGGTATCACTCAGACCATCAAGAATGTCGAAAATGCTATCAAGGCAGGCTTCAAGGTTACGGTCAAAGAGATAGAGCTACGCGACATCGAGAAGAAAAACCCATTGACCGACATCGTGGAAGTGACACACTCATGGGAGCAGAAGGAAGATGCCGACTCGTACTTTGACCGACACCCCGATATGTGGGCAAAGGTGGAAGAAGTGCCGTGGCATAAGTGGCTTGCAAGGAAATGGCGATTGGATATGACCGACGCTGATCCTGAAAGTCGCGTGACCTACACAAAGCGAATGGCAGACTGCATAGCGATGTTCAAGGACAAAGCAGCGCGAACCGAATTGCTCACCGATGTACTGAAGGAAAATAAGCTGTTCCAGAAGGTCTTACTTGGCAATGCCGTTTCGGAGATCATCGGACTGCAGATAGCAGCACAGCAGAAGAGAGAGCAGAAGTCGCAAGGTGACTTGGCGCGATTCGGATTCGTAGAAGCCAACGGCTGTTATCGAAGAGTCTCAGCCGACGAACCTTTTACCGACTTCATCATCAATCCGAAATACTTTATCAAGAAAGTAGGTGGCGGTTCGTTCTGGATATGCGAAATCCTCTGCTACGATGGCAACATGGAAGTGATCAATCCGACCGACGAAGATGTTACTTCGCTTGCAAAGTTCAAGAAACTCGCAGCATCAGCAGCAATGAGTTTCGAGGGCAAAGACCCTGAGCTTGTGCGCATATTCAAGTACATCAAGAGCGTAGCCGAAGAGGTTAAGAAGATCGGACGATACGGGTGGCAATCGGCATTCAAGGCTTATGCTTGGGGTAACGGTGCAATGATCAATGGTGAATGGTTCCCTGCTAATAAATACGGAGTTGTGGATCTCCCTGGTGATGTACACTTGTTCATACCTTCGGCACAGACCTATGACGCGGTGAATGAGGACGACGACGAAGAGAAGTTTCAATTCGCACATTCATTCAGCTACACTCCCGTTAAAAGCAACAATGCTTTCGGTACAGGCAGCGCACGGACATGGACCATCAAGGAAGTGTTCAAGCAGATGCACTACGTGATAGGTGAGGCTGGCGACTTCGGTGCAATGTTTCTCGTGGCAAGCATATTCTTCGACGTAGTGAGAAAGCAAGGACGCGGATTTCCGATTTTCACATGTTATGGTCCGAAAGGCTCTGGTAAATCGACCATTGGCGAAGTGCTCACGCATTTCTTCGGCACAAAACACATGATGCAAAACTTGGAGAGCGCAACACCAGCAGCACTCGACGCATTGGTAACAAGTGGCGCAAACTGTGTAGTGCATTGGGATGAATACTCTGAGGGCGTAGGACGTGACTCTAAGAAGCTCGATCAGATAAAAAACCTCTGGGGAGGTGACGGACGATCGAAGATGTCAGCATCGACAAACTATCAGGAAGCGAGCTCTAAAAAAGTGAGGTGTGGCGTAGTGCTCACGGGCGAGGTGATGCCAAATCACATTGACTCAATGCCGCGAAGAATGGTGATGTTCAACTTCTTCGATGATAAGGAGAAGTTCGCAGCCAATGAAGCAGCATACAATCTCCTGGTTGAAATGTACACACCAGGCCTCCAATATCTGACAGCAGAGATTTTAGCACAGCGCACATTGTTCGAGCAGCAGTTTCCGACGGTCTATCAGAACATGCTCAAGATAGTCAATGAGAAGCTGAAAGGACAGCAGGGCATTGAGAGCTCGATCAAGACAAACTGGACTCAGTTGCTTGCATCATACTTCACTCTCTCAGATATGGATTGGTGGCCATTTGAGTTTATCGACATTGTTGACAAGACCGTTGAAAAAATCATTTGGCAAAGTGCGGTATCAGAGTCGAAGAACCGACGTGCAGTATTCTGGAAACAGTTGCTTTTGGCTGCAGAATCGGATCAGCTTTGGATGGGTGTACATATCAAGATAAAATATACTCACCAGTTGTCGAACAACGAGCCGATGAAGAAGGATTGGGCGCGACGTGCTACACGTGTTTTGCTTCTGCGATTTGATAATGTATTCCAGATTATCGAACGTGCAGCTACGGGCAATCAAGCCCTTCGAGACCAGCTTATGAGTGCCGGCAGTATGCGTGACTACATCAACAAGGAATGCTACCTTGGAGAGACACGTCAGGAGACTTTCTTCGATGCAGACCAACGAGGATATGCTCTTCCAGACCGAAATGGCAACTATCATGCTAACCGAAAATCGGGTGTGATGGTATTTGACTACGAACGTCTGAAAAAACGCTATGACATCGACTTTGACAATGTGCCTGAGTGCCGTTTCTCTGGTCCGGTGCCTACCGATGTCGAAGAATATAATAATAACGCAGCCCAGCCTGTTCCTGATGGTGTGGATCCTGATGATCCGCTTGGGGCAAAGCAGGGGAATTTGTTTGGGTAATCACGCAAAGGAGCAAAGGAGCAAGGAGCAAAGGAATATGATAGAACTTGACAACATATATAACATGGACTGCCTGGAGGGGATGAAGCAGATAGCAGACGAAAGCATTGACTGCATAATCTGTGATTTGCCTTATGAGGTGCTGAACAAGGGCAACGAAAATTGTCAATGGGACCGAATTATTCCATTTGAGCCTCTTTGGGAGCAATACCTTCGCATAACAAAGGAGAATGCACCTATCATCTTATTTGCTCAAGGAATGTTCACGGCTCAGTTGATGATGAGTCAACCGAAGCTGTGGCGTTACAATCTTATTTGGGACAAAGACAGAACAGGCGGCTTTCTCAATGCTAACAGAATGCCATTGCGTCAGCATGAGGACATCGTGATGTTTTATCGAACATTGCCAACATACAATCCTCAAATGATGAAATGCGCACCACATCAGCGCAATCATGACAGAGGTAGCGGAAAGCATGTCAATACGAATAACTGCTATGGCAAATGGAACGAGATTGAGCAGACGATTAGTGACGAGAAATATCCTACGTCTATCATCTGCTTTCCGAAAGAGCATTATTCAGACATGCATCCCACCCAAAAGCCCGTGAACCTTCTTCGCTATCTTATTCGCACTTACAGCAACATGGGGGGGGTGATTCTGGATAATTGTATGGGATCAGGCACAACTGCAATAGCAGCCATACGCGAAAAGCGACACTTCATCGGCTTTGAATTGAACAAAGATTATTACGAGAGGTCTCTCAAGCGAATAGAAACAGAACTGGCACAACCAAGTTTATTTTGAAACAGCAAAAAATAGAATTATAGATTATGGATATGAACGAACGACAGGCGGAATGCCTGAGTACCTGCATGGAGAGTTGCAGGAACATCTGCTACCCAGTGTTGGGAGGATGGGAAGAGCATGGAGAATCTACGCAGAAACTCTTGCCGATAGTAACTTGGAATCCTGAATTTAAGGACCGCCAGAGACTTGAAGAATTGCTGAAAGGATTGGTCTATGTGACTCAATGTATCGGAAAGTATGCTAAACAGATGCGCCACGATGGTATTATTCCTTTTGAACTGATCAAGCCGAAAGAAGTATCGGAAGAGAAGTGGAATGAGCAGATAAAGGGACTTCTCCTTGAGGGTGGCGATGAAAACTGGATGTGGAACGCGAAGATGTTCTATTTGCGCCACAAAACAGGCGAAATTGAACAAGATCCAGACCGCATGAACGCTGACATTGTATGCGACATGAACCGCGAGAAGCTCCAGAAGCGTAAGAAGGATGGGACGATCGACGGAAAGGGTGACGATAAACGAACAAAGATAGATTAAACACGAATTAGGAACGAAGGCCTATTCGCCATTCGGCTCATGTTCGAGCAAAAGGGAAAGAATTTTATTTTGAACGTCAATCACCGCGAATTGTCCGTCAATATTATTTATTCCTAATTCGTTCCTAATTCGTGTTCAAAATAAACAATAAGACAGATGGAAACGACAAAAGCTACGAAAACGAAAACTAAATCTAAGAAAGTAAAGGCTAAAACTCAGGACGAACTGAACGAACTTATGGCAAAGCAATGCAGCTTCTCGGAGGCTGTGAAGGGTGTCAAAGATGAATTGAAACGCATATATCCGGAAGATGTCTTTCTATGTTTCTCGGCAGAACATGGAGAGAACGGCAAGGCTGGAATGGCAAGCGTAAATCATTTCGGTAACGAAGATTTGACACGTCAGTTAATCACGCTATTAATGACACGAGACTCCTTCGTGCTCGACACTATTCAGAAAGCGTGGCTCGGCTGGATATTGATACAAGACCCCAAAAATAAGAGCGAGGCATTTATCAGAGTGTTCAACGCAGTAATCGACTACGCAAAATCAAAGGGACTTGACACATCGGATATTCATTACATCGACGAACACCAAAAACCTGAATATGAAATAGGGCAGAACCTGAAAAAAGCCGATAATCTTGAGATGTATCTCACGATTCTGGAAAAGGAACTGCAACGTGTCAAGTCGTACATGAACCCTGCTAATCGTATCACGTTGCTCAATGCCGAAATAAAGCGACTTCGCAGAGCAGGAGATATGGCAATGGTAGCCAAGAAAACTGTCGAGCTGAATGCCATACTTGATGCAGAGAAAGAGCGTAAGGAGGCTGAGATACGCAAAGCTGAGTGGCGCAAGAAGATGCTGGTAAACTTGGCGAATGGTAGAGCAATACGTGCAGCAAACCTTGAGAAGAAGAAACAAGCAGAACTTGATCGTCAGCGTGGCCGACAGCAGTTCCAGCCGGGCAAGGCTGCAAAGAAGAAGATGCAGAAGATTGCCGAACGTCAGGCGGAGCGCAATGCACGTAAAAAGAAAGGCAAGGAGGGTGACAGCTTCCATGCAGTGAGAAACGCTTGCTCACTTGGACGATAAGGGAATGAAAGAAATGAAAGAATTAAAGAATGAGAGAATGAGAGAATGAGAGAATATATCGACTATGAAGACGATGAGACATGCCTTGCACCTTGCAAGGAACGGGAATGGTATCTGAACGGATGGAAGGATCACGAACGACAGGTAAAACATGCCTGGTACTGCAAGAGGTATCGGGAAAAGAAAAGTAATATGAATGTGACAAAAAAAGTCGCTATAAAATAACAACTTAAAAACAAAACATTATGAATTTTCCTATCAATGAAAAGTGCATTATACGCACAAACAGAGCAGGTGTATTCTTCGCTACACTTGCAGAGTATGACGATCAGACACGTACTGCAACACTCAAAGATTGCCGCCGACTTTGGTACTGGTCGGGTGCAGCTTCACTTTCTCAGTTGGCTGTGGAAGGTGTAAAGAATCCTGAAGAGTGCAAATTTACAATTTTGGTTCCGCAGATGCAGATCATGGAAGTGATCGAAATCATCCCATGCTCTGCATCTGCGGTAGAGAACATAGAGAGTGTAGGAGTATGGAAGAGATAATTAGAAGATTTCTGTCTATAGGTGACGGTTACGGTTACGGTGACGGTTCCGGTTACGGTTACGGTTCCGGTTACGGTGACGGTTCCGGTTACGGTTACGGTTCCGGTTACGGTTACGGTGACGGTTCCGGTTACGGTTACGGTTACGGTTCCGGTGACGGTTACGGTGACGGTTACGGTGACGGTTACGGTTCCGGTGACGGTTACGGTTACGGTTACGGTTCCGGTGACGGTTACGGTCTATCGACCTATAACGGTCAGAAGATATATATGGTTGATGATACGCCAACATTAATTGACTCGGTACACGGTCAATATGCTAAGGGTAATATCGTAAATTCAGATCTTACACTTACTCCTTGTTATATTGCAAAATCTGGAGATTACTTCGCTCATGGCAGCACTCTTAAAGAAGCGAGACGCGATGCAGAAAACAAGGCTCTGAGAAATGAGCCAATAGAGCAGCGCATCAAGAGATTTAAGGCTACATATCCAGACATTGATGCGGAGGTAAGCAACACTGAACTATACAAATGGCACAACGTGCTTACAGGTTCATGCGAGTTCGGGCGCAAGGCGTTTGCCAAAGAACATGACATCGACATCGAGAATGGAAGCATGACAGTGCAAGAGTTTATTGAACTTACTAAAAACGCCTTCGGTGGTCAGGTGATCAAGCAACTCAAGGCGGCGTATGATCTCTAATAAATTCCTCCCTGGGAAACTGGGGAGGAAAATATCAAGGGAAAAACAAGAATGAATATGACGGAACAAGTGAATCACCCTGCTCACTACGGGGGAAAAATTGAGTGCATAGACGCAATGGTGCAGCAGTTCGGCATGGAGAAGGTTGCCGACTTCTGCGAGATCAATGCCTTCAAGTATCTTTGGCGTGCTGGAGAGAAGGAGGGCAACAGTAAGGAGCAGGACGAGCAAAAGGCTATGTGGTATTTGCGCAAGGATATCGAGCTTCGTGCGCAAGCGACAGACAATGACTCATTCTCTCTCACTCCGGCAAAGGTGGAGGAGATTGCTTTGAAAAATAAAGACTATTTCTTGAGAAGAATTAAGGAACTGAAAGGATAAGTGTATGAACGCAGCAGAACTTATGATTAAAGACCTTGTTAAGACCAATAAAGGGGAAGTAATCAAGGTTGAGTCTATCAGCACAAAGCGACAGCACAGGAAGGTGGGTTATCACACTGATGAGAGTTTCACGAAAATCAAGTATGTGCGACAAGGGCAGATCGAGCCTATCCTTCTCACTCCAGAGATACTTGAAGCGAATGGATTTGTCAGTCGTGCAGATGCAGGGTATCAGCGCAGAGAAGACGAACTCGCTAATAGGCATCTAACATATTATGAAAATAGCGGAATGCTTGGAGTTGGATTGCCTTTTGTGGATAGAAGTTCAGATATTATACACCGCATTAAATACGTCCACGAACTCCAGCAAGCCCTACGCTTGTGTGGATTGAAAGAATTGGCAGACAATTTTAAGATTGAGTGATATGGCACGAACAAAGAAACGCACGACGGTAAGGATTGAGAACCTTACTGCCAAAGTGGAGGAACTGGAAGCACAGGCGCGAGAAGATCTACGCAAGCGAGAACCATTTCTGAAGGAAATGGAAGAATGTAGCAAAGCAAAGGAATTTCACCTGCATCTGGCAGAGCTGCACTTCCGTCCTGAATCACTACGTGAACTTGCAACGCTATACGAAAATTCGATACAGAAGAGCATAGACGCGTTTGAAAAAAATAGCAATGAAACGCCAAAGGTATATGAGATATTGCGCAATACTGCAAAGCAATTCTTTGCCGATATGCAAGCTCTGATCAAGATGTACGAGACTTTGAAATTAAAAAATTAAAGAACGAAAGAATTAAAGAATTAAAGAATGAAATAATTAAAAAATTAAATGTAGGCATTATTGCTATTAATTCTTTCATTTTTT
>JAZLEX010000254.1:0-3841 GCA_045615485.1 Prevotella sp. | reverse complement strand
GCCACAACATGGTTCGTCGTATAATCGCTGGTAGGCACACATCACCTCTTTTACTCCAGCATCCATTACTAATGATTTGAATGCTGGCATGTAGGTCTCAAATAGGTCACGTGGCGAGACATTGTCCAGATTCAATCTGTGGCGGGTGCTTTCTGGACCGCTATGCACGGCAAAGTGTTTTGCACAGGCATACGATTTGTAGTAGCGATGCGAGTTTATTGAAGAATTGAATGGAGTGCCTTGCAATCCTTTGACCACAATTCCTCCCATGCGTGATGTGAGATAAGGGTCTTCTCCGTAGGTTTCTTGTCCGCGTCCCCAACGTGGATCGCGGAATATATTTATATTTGGTGTCCAGAACGATGTTCCCTGATACCTTTTCACAGAACCCTTCTTACGGGCTTCGGTGTTTTTTGCACGAGCCTCATCACTTGTTGCGGTATATACCTTATATAATAAGGCTTCGTCAAAACTGGCTGCCATGCCGATACATGAAGGAAAGACAGTACTTCTGCCATTACGTGCCACTCCGTGAAGAGCTTCATTCCACCATGAGAATTCTGGTATGCCCAAACGAGGGATGGCTGGTGAGGAATTGACCATCAGTTGTGCTTTCTCTTCCAAAGTGAGTCTGCTGCACAAATCGGCAGCACGTTCTTTTGCCGACAAATTTGGATTTTGATACGGCAACTGTTGAGCATAGGAGAAGCCAACGAAAACGAAAACGAAAACGAAAACAATAATTCTTTTCATAATGATTGGTTGTGGGTTATGGGTTGTGGGTTATGGGTTGTGGGTTATGCGGTTTAAACTCAGAAGTTAAGAAGTTAAGGAGTTAAGAAGTTAAGGAGTTAAAGAAGTTAAAGAAGTTAAGGAGTTAAGACATGAGCCTTGAGTCAGTGTCAGTAGTCAGAGTCAGAGTCAGCAGTCAGAGTCATCGTACATTTTGAAGTCGTGCAATGTATTTGCCAAGAATATCGAACTCGACATTTACTATCGAGCCCTCTTTGATGTCACAGAAGTTTGTGTGTTCAAGGGTGTAGGGAATTATTGCAACCAAGAAAGTGTTGTCGGTAGGATTGCATACAGTAAGTGAAACTCCATTGACTGTCACGCTACCTTTGTCAACAGTGAAATAGCCACGACGAGCCATTTCCTTGTCGGCTTTATATTCAAACGTAAAGTATTTGCTGCCTGCGGCATCTTCAACCTTTATGCATCTGGCTGTTTCGTCAACGTGTCCTTGTACGATGTGACCATCCAATCTGCCGTTCATCAGCATGGAACGTTCCACATTCACCTTATCACCCACTTGCAGTAGTCCGAGATTAGACCTGTTCAAGGTCTCCTTCATTGCAGTTACCACGTATGTGTTGTCAGATATTCCGACAACAGTCAGGCATACACCATTATGTGAGATGCTTTGGTCGATTTTCAATTCCTCTACAAAGGAACATGAAAGGGTGAAGTCAATGTTGTCACGATCGTGCTTTATGTCAACAACAGTTGCAAATTCTTCAACAATACCACTGAACATATTTTATGGAATAATTTATTACGATGAAAGAAGGCTGCACCAGTGATGTGATGAAACTCCGAGTAAGAAAGGTTTGAGTGCTCCGCTATCGCTGTAATCCACCGGCATCAAAGCTACCCGAAGGCGTGGCCCGCCATTGATAGCAGAAGCGTTCTCGGTTTCATGAATTATTTGATGAGTATCCCAATCTAACCGATACAGCCTATTTTGAATGCAAAGATATGAAAAAAGTTTAGAGTTTAGAGTTTAGAGATTAGAGTTTTAAGTTTTTTTTATTAAAATATTCAAGTTTCGCATAAAACTTTTACAACACTTTGCAGTCTTCCAAATCTTCAAGGCTGAAATTAGTTATCAGACTATAACAGCGGTCAATTTCACTAATAGCATGACGTGTAAAGACACGACTGCTATGGTCGAACTGGTCGCTGCCTGATTCTCTGGCTCTTTGTGCATCATCATTGAGAGACAAGGCAAGAAGAATGTTTGCTGTCATATCATACAGACTACGAGCAAGATAGTCGAGCACTTCTTGATTTTCAAATGCTTTTACTGTATTGATGGCATCCTCCAACTTACCGACAGATTCTTTCAGAGGCGAATCTTCATCTATCATTTCTTGTATCAGCGAAAGGTAAGTGCCATTAGTAATATAGCGTAGTGCAGCAACAACCTGCAATTGGGTTGTACCTTCATAAATAGAAAATATTCGAGCATCACGATATAGTCGCTGACTCTTATATTCCATAATGAATCCCGAACCTCCATGCACTTGTATGGCATCATACGCACATTGGTTGGCATATTCTGAAGTCATGCCTTTTGCGATAGGTGTCAGGGCATCAGCGAGGCGGGTGTATTTCTTCAGTTTCTGGCGTTCTTCTGGTTCAAGTTTTCGTTCCTTGGAGAGTTCTTCCAGTCCCTTATAGATATCAACATAGCGTGATGTCATATAGAGGATAGCCCTGCCTGCATCGAGTTTGGCTTTCATTCTTGAAATCATATCATAAACGGCAGGGAAATTTTTTATTACAGTATCGAACTGCTTACGTTCAGAAGCATATTTCACAGCTTCGTTGTATGCTTCCTGGCAAACGCCAACACTTTGTGCCGCAATACCAAGTCGGGCACCGTTCATCAGAGACATTACATATTTTATTAGTCCCAGACGAGTGCTTCCGCATAGTTCTGCTGGTGCGTCCTTGAAAGTGAGTTCGCAAGTCGGCGAACCGTGTATGCCAAGTTTGTTTTCTATGTGGCGGACGTTTACTCCACCATTTTTCTTGTCGTAGATAAACATTGACAGTCCACGACCATCGTGCGTGCCTTCTTCGGAACGAGCCAATACAAGGTGAATATCTGAATCGCCATTTGTGATAAATCGCTTCACCCCATTCAGCACCCAACCTGTAGGTTCGCCCTCAGGCGACAATCCAGTAGGTGTAGCTTTAAGCATCACACGCTGCAAGTCTGAACCTGCATCAGGCTCGGTAAGATCCATCGACATTGTTTCGCCCTGACATACTCGAGGAATATATTTCTGGCGTTGTTCCTCATTGCCAAATTCATACAAAGTGTCAATGCACGACTGCAACGACCAGATGTTCTGGAATCCAGCATCGGCAGCAGCGATTATTTCACTAAGCATTGTAAAGGCAACAATTGGAAAATTCAGTCCACCATATCTGCGTGGCATACTCACACCATTGAGTCCAGCCATAATCATTGCATCCAGATTCTCGTATGTCTTGGAAGCATATTTCATTCTGCCGTTTTCTAAATGTGGACCTTCCATATCTACAGATTCAGAGTTCGGCTCAATGATGTTGGCAGCAATGTCACCAGCAATTTCCATCACCTTGTCGTAGTTCTCCAATGCATCCTCAAAATCCTTTGGTGCTTCAGGATAATGGTCTTTGTCTTTATAATTCAGTTCTTTCAGTTCCACAATGCGCCTCATCAAAGGATGGTTGAGATGGAACTTCAACTCTTCTATATCGTTATAATAATTTGCCATGTTGATGTCGGTTTTGCGGTTATGCGGTTTTACGGTTAGAGGTCAGTGTCAGTAGTCAGTGTCCAAATTGTAAATAGTAAATTTGGTCTCATGATTTATAGTATTTTATAAGTTTTGGTAGCACATCTTCAACACTACCATTTATGACGTAGTCGGCAATAGTGTTGATTGGAGCATTAGGGTCGGTATTTATAGATATGATTATCTTTGAATCCTGCATACCTGCAATATGCTGAATCTGTCCACTTATGCCGCAAGCGATATACACTTTAGGATGAACGGTGACACCA
>JAZLEX010000253.1:0-7520 GCA_045615485.1 Prevotella sp. | reverse complement strand
CAATCTTGGAAAAGGTTTCGACCAAAACAGCAATTTTGGTGATATGACAATCTATAATGGTTCAGCATACGCAAATATGCGCGATTATGGTTTCTACAATACAGGAGGAGGTAAACTCCTTATCCGCAATTGTGTGTCATTGAACAGTCAGACATCCAATTCCTTCACTTGCAAGACCAATGATGTGGCAAACAATTCATGGGATTTGAGTGGTGTAACATGTAAGGCGGATGATTTCATATCCTTAGACACAACCCTTATTTGTGCTCCACGATTGGCAGATGGAAGTTTGCCTGTAAATGATTTTATGCGACTCACGGAAAAGTCGAACCTTATCGACAAAGGTGTGGATGTAGGACTGCCATTCATAGGCAAAGCTCCTGATTTGGGATACTATGAATACAATCCAGGTTCGCCAGCTGGCATAATGACGATAAGAACAGTCCGCCAAGAAGACGGAAAGATGTATAATCTGCAAGGACAATGTGTTACAGACAGTTTTCGCGGTATCGTGGTCTGTAACAATAAAAAATACATCAAGAGGTAAGGGTCAATCGTCCAGGTAAAAATCTTTTGTCAGTTTTTTGTACCAGGTGCTGTATTCTGATGGTGTGGTTTCGCTGAAAAGGCAAACTTCGTTATACAAGGTAAGTTCAGGGCGTTTTAGGGAATATTCAATCAATATTCTTTTTACAGGTTTTTCCTTGTTAGTGCGTACATTAGTTTGCCTAATGGTGAAAAAACCATAGATTGCAGCATAGCGCTGTATCTCCTTGTAGGTTTCTACTGGCACAATGACAGCCAACCTGCCATTTTGACTTATCAGTCGTGCAGCTGCTTTCATAAGTTCCTTGATAGGTAAAGAGTCAGCATTGCGGGCAATGGCTCTTTGACTATCAGGCGATTTCATGGAATTTATGAAGTAAGGAGGATTGCTCACAATCAGGTCGAATTGGGTAGTAGGGTAGTAGTCTTGTATCCTGCCATGCACAATGTTGATGCGGTCTGCCCATGGTGAGGCTTTGCAGTTTTCTGTAGCCTGTGCGGCAGCTTCGGCATCAATTTCAATACCTGTAATCAGTGCATCGTTATTCCGTTGTGCCATCATGAGGGCAATAAGTCCTGTACCTGTGCCAATGTCTAATATGCGGTTGTACGTTTCTGCCCATGCACCAAGTAAGACGCCATCGGTGCCGACTTTCATCCCACAGCAATCTTGATTGATTGTGAATTGCTTGAATCTGAAATTATTCATTTATTTCTTAATTATTTTTGCCAGGTCATCACGCACATCGTAAACGCTATTCATCAAGTCGGAGTATGCGTCCATCAAAGTCTTTTCGCGTAGCGAACCTTGAGTGTGTTCAGGATTGACCACAACCTTTATGCCTTGTTTAACCATTTCAATGACAACGTCCTTATCACTTTCCATAGGGTCGCCGTCAAAATGAATCACCCCAGCCTTTTCGCGATGAATGATTATCTTGTTGCTTCGGAACGATTTTATACGGCTGTTTCGGTCGATGCTCTTGCTAAACAGTTGCAGGCTTAGTTCAGGCACCTCAATAGCCAGAAAAGGTTCAAGAATGATAACATCCATCAGTCCATCGCTCATAGAAGCATGAGGGGCAATAAACGCATTGTTTCCCCATTGTGAAGCATTTCCGCAAGTTATGAGAAACGCCTTGTATTGAGCAGCACTCTCACCTTCAGCAGTAGCAGTGGCTGGAATCTCGATGGTGTAAGTCTCAGGTTTATAATTAACGATTTCCTTCAGGATGCTGTCAATATAAGCCGAAGGACCGCGTTTGCTGACTTTGGCAAACTGTTTGCTGATTACTGCATCAAATCCCATGCCACATGTGCAGAAGAAAGGAATACCATTGATTCTTCCGTAGTCTAAATTATGGATTTCGCATTTATTGATGATTTTCAAAGCCTTCTGATGACTTAACGGAATCTCAAGATGTCTTGCCAGTCCATTCCCAGAACCATAAGGAATAATGCCCAAGGCAGTGTTTGTACCGATAAGAGCCCGACCTATCTCGTTGATTGTGCCATCACCACCAACAGCGACCACAATGTCGGCCTTGTTGCTTACAGCTTCAGCAGCCAGTTGTGTGGCATGACCAGCATATTCCGTATAGAGAATTTCATAGTCGAAAATCTCTTTATCAAGGATTTTGTCGATCAGTTTTGGCAGCCCATTTTTACTGCTTCTGCCAGAACGAGGGTTGATTATGAATACTATTTTCTTTCTACTCTCCATTATGATATTCAGCCACAATAGCCGAAAAACCGCGCAAAGTTAGTGTATAACTATCGAAATACAAAATAAAAAAAACTTTTTTTAATTTTTATTTTCGAAAAACCATCGTTATAGGTTTTAGGTTAATCCACTTCATAACTTTTTTGTTAGTGTCAATTTTTTATTATGAACATTGCGTCACCGATTTGAGTTTAACATAGGTTAATGATAGCGGCTGTATTCACAGGCTGCGAGAAGAAAAGCTCCGACTCCAAAGTTTGACTGGCTGTTGGAATCGACCGTCTGCCCAGGAATGGCACGTTCACCTATTGGTTGCACGTAACCTACACGACCGTCTTTCTGCAAGGCAACTTTTGTGAGATAGTTCCATGCACGTTTTATGGTCTGCTTGTATTGCTTTTTTGCAAGAATGCCATTGTTTACTCCCCAGAGAATGCCGTATGTGAAGAGTGCTGTGCCGCTGGTTTCATGTCCTGGCGCATGTTCGGCATCCATCATTGAGCGTGTCCAATAACCTTCTGGCTGCTGAATGGTTATAACTGCTTCGGCTAAGCGTATAAACTTGTCCTTGAAGAAGTTGTAATGCTTGTAGGAAGAAGGCATATCCTGCAATACTTTTGCCAGTCCTGCCAAAACCCATCCGTCACCACGTGCCCAAAAGTCTTTCTTACCATTTGGAGTTTTGTGCTTCGGAAAAACGTATTTACCATCACGGAAATACAAGCCGGTTTCTGTATCGTACATCAACGAGTCTGTGTATAGGATATTTTCGTAGAGTTTGTCCAAATATTTTTCGTTGCCAGTAAGCTTATATAATTTTGTGAGTACAGGCATAACCATGTAGAGAGCATCAGCCCACCACCAGTAGTCGTGTTGCTTGGAGTTGACTTCATAATCCATCACCTCGAAAACGCGGGATAGGTGGTTGACGGTTGACGGTTGAGGGTTGAGGGTGACAAGGTCGATGTAGGTTTGAAAGCAGATTTGCCAATCACCGAACAGCACATAGTCCTGTCCTTCGCCATACTGACGATATTTCCATTTGGTGCAATCTTTTTCTGTTGCTCCTTGCCAGTTGTTGAAATCAGCCCAACGTAGTGAATAATCGAGAAAGGCTTTGTTGCCTGTCAGCTTGTAAGCCTCTATGTTGCCAGTGTGATAGACAGCATTGTCCCAGAAGGCTCTAACCTCGGCAGGATTGTTCTGTTGCCAATAGCCGTTGACACTGTTGATTATGGTGAGAATGTTTAATAAAATTGAAATCATTGTTTTACGGTTTTAAGGTTTTAAAACTTTAGCTTTGACTTTGACATTGACTCTGAATCATTGTGAATTAATTGTCAATTATCAATTATCAATTATGCGATGCATAATCACCACTTGTCACGGGTTTGGATGTTGTCTTTCCATTGGTGATCTTTAGGAAATTTCATTCCGTTCCATGCTTTTACTTGTGTCCAAGGCTGAGGCTCGTCGCTCCAGAATGGATGTGTGGTAGGCAAGCCTAAAGTCATGAATACAAGTGAAGTCATGTAGAGAGAGCCATTGTTTGTGTACCAGTCGGCTATATCAGGCTGTGAGCCACAGAAACCTATAGTTAAAAAACCTCCGTCGTTGAAGTTTTCCTGCTTGTCGAACATTCGATGCAGGGCTTGTGTTAGAGCAGCATTCACCTGTCCGTTGGAAAGTTCCTCCGGCAATTTGCCGTACCAAGCCATGAGTGCTAAAGGCTGGAGTGCTGCCATACGGTACGGGATGCTTCTGCCAAAGACAGGGAAAGTGCCTTCTGGTGAGATGAATCGTTCAAGGATGATGGCAAATTTCTGTGCACGAAGCAAGGCACGGTCATAGTATTTCCTATAGTCGAGGCGAGTGTTTGCCTTGGCATCAACCATTGCCTGAAGAGTTTCGAGATACATTGGATGGAAAACGTAGCTTGAATAATAGTCGAAGGCAAATACTGGACCATCAGCATACCACCCGTCGCCTGTGTACCATTCTTCCATCTTACGACAAGTGCTGTTGATGCGGTATTCATCGTAGTCCTTACATCCTGCCTTTGCCATAAAACTTTCTATGGTTGATGAAAACAGCAACCAATTAGTATAAGGTGGGTCAATGCTGCGAAGTTTTTTAAACTCTGTAAAGTAGCGTTCCTTCGTGGTTTGGTCGAGTGGCAACCATAATGCTTCGTAACCTCTCAGGAAACTTTCGGCAATATAGGCTGCATCGACAAGGTTCTGTCCAGAAACGCCCCAGCACAGATAGTCGGGAGAATCGGGGTCAACAGCATTCTTGTAACTTTGCAACGCCCATTCTCTCAGTTGTTTTCTCATCTGCCCCTCTTTGGTGTCGTCGTCGGGCAGAGTGAGCCACGGTGCAATGCCAGCCATAAGTCTGCCGAAGCATTCCATATAGACAACTTTACGGTTGCGGTTGTCGAAACTTGGACTGAATTCAGTCTTCATATTTTTCTGTAGTTCGCCTTTGCTCATATTTTCCAGCACAGGCTGTGCCATCTTGTAAGCAAGGTTGCACCAGTATTCACGAGGAGTTTCCTTTACAGTTTTAGTCTTAGCCAACAAGGATGTTGCAAAAATGCAAAAACAAATAGATGTAATAATGATTCTTTTCATGATTGGTTGTTTGATCGTTTGGTTGTTTGGTCGTTTAGTTGTTTGGTATAAATTGTACATTATTAGAATTTTGCTATTGTATAGGCATAGCCTTTTTCAATGTTTACATGGGTTTCTGTTGTTTCGTTACCATTGAGCACTGACGGAAGATCGTCTGTGATACCTGTGCCACGTAGTTTCAGCACTGCCTCTTTCTGTGTCCAAAGTTTGATAAATTCCATTGCGGGATTGTCGGAATTATGGATTTGTGCAGCTTCCGCATCGTTCATGGTCATTTTTATCAGACTCTCGTCGAAGTTTCGGATGCTCTCAATGTCAATGCCTACTGGCTGTTGTGATGTGGCAACTGCAATTCCGTTTTTGCAATGGCTGATGCTGAAATAAGCCGACGGAATGAATGGTTTCCCATGCTCGTTGTAGGTAAAGACGAGTGGGGAAGAGGCGTTGGTGAGCGTCATCAGCATTTCGTAGGCTTTGAGACATGCAAACTGTCCGAAAAGATGTTTGTACTGCATAGACTGTTGCCGACGCTGTTCTGAAACTAAAGATAGCATCCTGCTAATTTCAGCTTCGTTGCATTGCTGCATATCATCAAAAATGAGAATATCCATAACAGATGGTTATATGCTGCAAAGATAAGAAAAAGGTTAGAGGTCAGAGATTAAAGGTTAGGGATTTATGGTTTTTTAATAAAAAAACTTAAAAACCGTCAACCATCAACCATCAACCATCAACCTTTTTCTTATATTTGCATCCTCAATAAACATTTTTTTATTATGAATATGAAAAAGAACGTATTTTTTAGTGCCGTATGTATGCTTTTGTGTATGTGTATGGTGAGTTGTTTTGAAGGGTCTGAGGTTAAGGAAACTCCAGTGTCGTTTGAAACGATGGTTGTAAAAAAAGAAACCCGTGAGATGAACCTTGTATATGCCGCAAAGATAAAGGGTAAGCAGGATGTTGCGGTTCAGTCGCGTATTGATGGCCAGATAATCAGTATTGCTGTTTCCGATGGTCAGAAAGTAAGCCAGGGTCAGGTTCTGTTCTGTGTTGATTCTCGTGTTTATGAGGCAGATTTAAAGTCAGCCGAAGCAAATGTGCTGTCTGCAAAAGGAAATGAAGCACAGGCAAAGTTGCAATACGACAGCAACAAAGAACTGTACGAAAAGCACATAGTAAGCGACTACGTGTTGAAGAATTCACAAATAGCTTACCAGAATGCACAGGCACAAGTGAAACTCGCCGAAGCACAGGTGGCACAGGCTAAGGTTACGTTAAGCTATTGCACCGTTACAGCCCCAGTTTCTGGAGTGATAGGCACTATTCCGTATCGTGTAGGAGATCAGACGGGACCTTCTTCAGCTGCCCCATTTACTACCATTAGTGACAATAGCACAGTAACAGCCGATTTCTCAATTGATGAGAATACGCTGATAGAGATTAAGAATGATTTCGATAGCGATGATTCTGATTTTTCTGCAATCGTGCGCAAATATTCGCCAGCAGTTGAACTTCAGCTGAAAAATGGTGATATTTATAGTTACAAAGGAAAAATTAAGAGTGTTTCAGGAGTTGTTGACATGATGACTGGCGCTGTTGCTTGCAGGGCAGAATTTCCAAATCCTGACGGTCAATTGAACTCTGGAATATCTGGTTCGGTGCTCTACCCTGTGAAATACGAAGATATTATCGTTGTTCCACAGGCTGCAACTGTAAAACTACAGGATAAAGTATTGGTTTATCTTGTAACCAAGGAAGGCAAGGCAAAGGCAACGGTCATAGAAGTAGCATCGCAAAGCAACGGAAAGGAATACATAGTCACAGAAGGATTGAAAGAAGGTGATGAGATAGTCTCCGTTGGTGCAAGCAACGTGCAAGATGGCCAAGTGGTGAAATTAATGAATTGAGGTCTTTAGGTTTTGAGGTTTATGGAAAAATCATATTTCTTTATAAGTCGCAAGGTAATGGCTGGAGCCATAGCCATTGTGACATTGCTCGTCGGATTCATTTCGCTTACATCTCTGCCGATTGAGCAATACCCTGATATTGCCCCACCGACAATCTATGTTCAAACATCATATACAGGAGCAGATGCTACCTCATGTATGAATTCTGTGATAATGTCTCTCGAAGAGTCAATCAATGGCGTAGAGCACATGGCTTACATGACCTCGGAAGCATCTTCTACTGGTGATGTTAACATCACAGTATATTTTGAACAAGGCACAGACCCTGATATGGCTACTGTCAATGTGCAGAACCGTGTGTCGAAAGCGCTCGGTCTTCTGCCAGCAGAAGTATCGCAGGTTGGAGTGCAAGTGTATAAACGCCAGAATAGTACACTACAGATTACCGCACTGAAAAGTACTGATGGACGTTTTGATGGTGATTTCATTACCAACTATATTGATATTAACATAGTACCACGTCTGCTTCGTATCAACGGAGTAGGTAATGTGCAGAATTTAGGCAATACTTATTCATTGCGTATTTGGATAAAGCCTGATGCTATGCTGCAGTATGGTCTTGTGCCTGATGATGTTTTTGCAGCTCTGTCAACTCAAAACATCGTTTCTCCAGCAGGTTCACTTGGTGAGCATTCTGACAATACCTAT
>JAZLEX010000252.1:0-2634 GCA_045615485.1 Prevotella sp. | reverse complement strand
GTTTTATGGATAGCCTTATATCACGCACATTTTAGATACTGCAACGGAGTGCAGCCATATTTTTCCTTGAAAAGTCTACGGAAAGTGTGGTCGCTGTTGAATCCGCTGATGAAGGCGATGTCGGAAACCTTTTCCTTACCCTCTTTTAAGAGTCGTTCTGCATGGACTAGACGCAGTGTGTTAACGTACTCGTAGAAAGTAACGTGTTTCACCTGGTTGAGAAAGTCGGACACATAGTGTCGGTTGGTGCCAAGCTTGCTTGAAATCCAATCAATGTTGACCTCAGTGTCCAAGTAGAATTTCTCTTCTTCCAATTTATTGAGGATCTCCGCGAAGTTTGCGAATTTGGCGGAGGTTGCCGACGTATTGTTTTCAGACTCTTTTTGATCCTTTGCTGGACTATCTGCGGTAACAGTCTCTGGGTCAACTGTTGTGTCTGGAGTCTCAGTGACAGTCTCAGACTTTTCAAAATCCTCTTTAAATTGGTCGATTAGTTGGTTCTCCTCAGGTTTCATTTCCTGAAGTTGCTCTTTAATCAAGTCGATGGTCATATCGTCGACTTTATATGAAAGAGCGCATCCTACAATACCTGAAAGGAAGATGAATGTAAGTAAGTCGTAAAGAACCATATATTCATCATTATCGGTAAGGATGTTGAGCGGTATATAAAGTATTGACAGGAAGAACAGAGGAACGAGAGTCCAAAATACCCAACGCGTACTTCTTCTGTCAATATTGGAATAGTTCTCCATCAATTTCTTATCGAATTTTTTGATGAAATGACCATACCATAGCAACTGCGCTAAAACCATGACAGATGTGGTAATGTAGGCAAAAGTGTACAATTTAAAGGGTAAAACTTCAAATACGTCGTTCAAGGCATATAATACATAAGGCAATATGATGGCACTGCCAAGCCATCTTTTGGGCATTCTACCCACAAGAACAGTGGAGCCAAACACCATGGAAAGTGGCAAAATAGCAAGGTCCATATATTCCATGAAGGTGTTGTAGTCTGGATAAACTCTTGCTATCTGATAGTAACCGCAAGTGGGCTGAAGCAATTCGGGAGCAATCCATAATGTATAGTTGGCAAGGTAGATGACCAGCAACCAACCCAATGAGTTGTGAATTGCGGCTGTCGCTTCGTTTCTTTTCGGTTGTAACTTAGGGAGAACCAGGAACAAGAACAAGGCATTGATTAGAAAATAAAAGATGTTGCCGCCTTGAACCATTATTCCAAGGTATTCAAAAGGTGAAATGTAGCTGTCCATACTAATATTAAATTTTACTGCAAAAATACAAAGAATAGATTAAACGCTACCATTAAGATAAAAAATTTGGTAACTATATATTATGGGTTGTTCAAACATGCTCGACTGCCCAAATTTATCAGTCATTATATAGGACAGATCCTTTTTTATTTGATATTTAATCAATAATTTTGCAGAAATTAAAAATTAAGATTATGTTAGGAGTACAAAGTAAAAAAAGAGTAGTAACGGGAGAAGTAGCAAAGAAGGTTTTGTTACAAAATACCAAAAGGTCATACGAAAATATGTCCACAGATGAATTATGGAATGAAATGAAGTCCGCTATGGAAAAAATGCCAAAGTGTACTATGTCTGACGAAGAAATAATTGAGGAGATAAAAGCATATAGAAGAGGAGAGTGAAAGTAATTTTTGATTATCAAATGTACAAAATTCATTACATTGGCTGAATTCAAAGAATTATTTAGAGATTTATAAACAGGCGAATTTCTTCCCAAATATCATAGATATTTGTAATAGTGCCCAAAAACACAAGTTTTGTCGAACCGTTTTTTGATATTCTTTAATAAATTAGCAAGCACATAAACAGAAAATTGCTTGGATATGAAAAATACGGCTACAAAACTTTTTTCAGCCCTTATGCTTGGTGCATTAGGTTTGGGTTCTGCCCACGCTGGAGCCAACCGTGGTCTTTGGGCTTGTCAGGATGGCAACTCTATATTTGCCAGTTGGCGTATGCGCGCTACAGATTCTCCCAAGTCGACTACATATAATCTATATGCAGATGGTAAACTTGTGTTCTCTTCTAAGGATCGCACGAACACAACTCTTACTTCTAATTATGCTAATTCAACTTTCTCTCTTGAGGTGTTGAACAAGGCTGGTGAGGTGATCGATTCACAATCGGGAATCAAGGTGGATGCTTATCCATACCATCATATCAAACTTAATCATCCCGGCACATATAAGTTGCCTACTGGCGACGTGGTGACTTATCATCCTTACGACTGTTCTGCCTACGATATGGATGGCGACGGTGAAGAGGAGATCATCATGTGTTGGTCGGCTGGTGAGGGTGCTACTGCCGCTGCCACTGCGCCTCCAATCTTGGAGTGTTTGAAGCTTGACGGTAGATCATTGTGGAAGGTTAATCTTGGACCAAACATCTTGAGCGGATGTCGTCTATCTTTCCTTTGCTACGACTTTGATGGCGACGGTTATGGTGAGTTGATCACTAAGACTGCTCCAGGTTCAAAAGATGGTAAAGGCAACTTCCTTAGCAAAGGTAAGGCTGCCGGATCAAATCCTTATCAGAACTGTTTGAAGAATGGTCTTGTGACTGATGGTGGTCCAGAGTGGAT
>JAZLEX010000251.1:0-13905 GCA_045615485.1 Prevotella sp. | reverse complement strand
TTCGGTCATGTCGCCTGCTACAAACAAGCGAATAAGTTCCTGCTTGGCATTTGTACGAATGGTGATTACCTTTTTGAAACGTCCAGGGAACTTGCCTTTTCCATTGTAAGTCACTTTGATTTCTCCCATCATACCAGGCTGAATAGGGTCTTTGGTATAGGACGGAACAGTGCATCCGCAACTGGCAACAGCCTGATTGATGATGAGAGGTTCATTACCAGTGTTTGTGTAGGTGAACACACATGTTTGTGTTGGTGTGGCTTCGGAGAATTCTCCAAAGTCGTGCAGGGTTTTGTCAAATTTGATTTCTGCCTGTGCAGAAGCCTGCAGACAAAGCCCAATCAGAATTCCTAATGATAAAAATAATTTTTTCATATTTTTTATGGTTTGCGGTTATGCGGTTTTACGGTTTTACGGTTATACGGTTTTACGATTATACGGTTTTGCGGTTTTACGGTTTTACGGTTATACGGTTTTGCGGTTATACGGTTTTGCGGTTTTGCGGTTTTACGGTTTTACGGTCCTTATAACCGTACAACCTATAAGCGTAGCGACCGTATAACCGCTCAAGTTGCGCTTGCGAAACTTGAGTTATTTATTAATCATTTTATAGTATTCCGTTGCGCCGAGCAGGAAGCAACCCAGTCCATAGTCTTCAAAATCTGGTTTGCTGTCGAATGTCACAGGCTGACCATCCTTCGGTTCCTTGCCAGTGCCTTGAACGTAGCCCAGGAAGCCATCTTTGTGAATAACCTTCGACAGTGCTTTCCATGCCTTGTCGCATATTGGCTTGTATTCAGCCTTTTCTAAAACACCATTGTTTATGCCCCAGGCAATGCCATAAAGGAAGAGTGCTGTTCCTGTAGTCTCAGGTCCTGGGTATGTTGCTGGCGATGTGAGGCTCACGTTCCAGAAACCATCTTTCCGTTGCAGTTTTACCAATGCTTTCGTCATGGTCAGATAGTCGTTCATCAGCATCTTGCGGAATCCGCAGCCTTCCTCAATGTGATTTATTGAGCGGCACAGGGCAGCATATACCCATCCGTTGCCACGGCTCCAATAGCAGTTGGCACCATCGCTCTCCTTGTATGGAGGATTAAAGTCGGCATCACGCCACCACAAGCCTTCTTCCGTGTTGAACAGTCCACCGTCTTCCTTGTTGCGAATCCATGTGTAGAGTAGTTTTGCCTCATGTTTGTATTTTGTATCGCCAGTAATCTTGCTCAGATGAGTCAGTGCAGGCATAGCCATTTGGATGGCATCTATCCACCACCAGAACTTGCGCATTTCGCGCTGTTTGGCAAAGTCGGCATTGTCTTCGGCTATCTGCTCATCAAAGTTGGCAATAAGATTCTTTATCATGCTGCTGTCGCCAGTCATGTCGAAACGTTCAAGATACACCTGTCCGCAACATTGGTTGTCTGCATTTCTCGTTTTTATGCCATCCCTGACATCCCATTTGTGGAAATTACCCCAAGTGTCGGTGTAGTCAATATATTTCTGTTGCTTGTCGATAGCATACAGTGCCATCAGTCCTTCGTAATATACGGCACGTGTCCATAGATTGCTGGAACGTTCTTTCTTTACGAAAGTAGGCTTAGTAGGGTCAGGCCATGTTTTCATGAAATACTCGTTGGCAAGTTGTGCCTTAGCCAACACCTTTTTTGCATTCTGTGCAGCAGCGGTTGTTGCAGCAAGAGCAAATGCTAAAATCAGGAAAGCAATTTTCTTCATGTCTAATAATATTTTTACATTGAATTTGCAAAGGTAGAAAAAGTCTGCAAAAAATCAAAAAAAATTCTAATTATTTAAGACTTTCTGTTCACTTATGCTTGATTATGATTATTTTTTTATGAAAAAAATCCTAAAACATCGAAAATTGTTTTGTCGTTTGGGATAAAAAAATTACCTTTGCAAAACTTAGTTAAGTACACCTTTTATGAAGTGGATTTTTCGTTCGTTTACGGTATGTGTGCTGATTTATAGTTGCTACAATCTGTACGTGAGTTGTAAGGGCTATTTAAAGTACTCTGCCATGGAGGATGACTTGATTTCAACACCATTTGGTGATGTTGTGAAGGAGGGTGCTGATGTTGAAGTCAATGATGAGACTGTAAGGGATATTGACTACGATTTGCCCCAAATCGAAGAGAGTGGAGTCCTGATTGCTCTGACGATAGAGGGTAAGGGCACTTTCTATGAATTGCACCGACGTGCTCTTGGTGAAGAATATCTGCTTGCAGAGAAATTTGCCCGTGCTAAAGGCTTTTTTATTCGCGGTGAACTATGCAAGGATACTGCCGAACTGGTGGAAAAGTTGCATCGTGGGGTGGGGGATTTCATTGCTGTTCCGCTACCTGAGGATTTTCTGAAATCTAAGGATGTACAACTTCTGCCTGTTGGTGTCACGAAAGATGGTGCTGGAGCATGGGCGGTGCGCAGTAATTCCATACAACTGAAAAAGGCTCTGGATGATTGGTACAAATCAGAATTTCGCAAAATAGTGAGAAACGAAGAGCAGATACTTGTCCAGAATGGTACGCAACGGCGTTATCACTCACCATTCTTCAATCGCAGAATGGGCAAGATTAGTGCCTACGATGTGTGGTTCAAGAAATATGCTGGAATATGCAATTGGGATTGGCGGTTGTTGGCTGCACAATGCTATCAAGAGAGTATGTTCGACCCTGAGGCTCAGTCGTTTGCGGGTGCTTGCGGACTAATGCAGCTGATGCCGAGCACCGCTGTCTCGATGGGACTTACTCAAAAGGATATTTTTGTGCCAGAAAAAAACATAGAAGCAGCAACGCAATACATAAAAAAACTGACAGCAGTGTGGAGCGACATTCCAGGCAAAGATAATCGGATAAAATTCGTTCTTGCAAGCTATAATGGAGGAACTGGGCATGTACGTGATGCACAGGCTTTGGCAAAAGCGGATGGAGTGACCGACTATAAGAATTGGGACACCATTGCACCATATTTATTGAAGTTGCAAGACCCCAGGGTTTATTCCAATAGCAATGTTGTGAAAAATGGCTACATGCGCAGCAGTGAGACGGTAGCCTATGTGCAAAACATCATGCGCCGCTGGCGTGATTATCGCTCTGTCGCAAGGTAATACATGCGGTTATGCGGTTTTATGGTTATGCGGTTTTGCGGTTATGCGGGTTTGCGGTTATGCGGTTTTGCGGTTATGCGGTTTTACGGTTATGCGGTTTTACGGTTTTAAAACACACAAGGAATTGTCAGTAGCTGATAATATAATGTCCTTGCCATTCGGCGCATTCCTTCATCGTTCGGATGCAGACGGTCTGTTCCATGACCAAACGTGTCTTCTTCCTCATGCATAGGATAAAGTCCTGAAAGACTGTTCCAGTCAATCACTGGCACAGCCCACACATTTCCTGCTTCCTTTATGGCATCCACATAGGCATCAAGATATTCGCCACACCAGTTGGTGTAATCCTCTGTAGGCTGCCAGTTCTTGTCGTTGAAATATGCTCGTCCGCGATGGATAGGGGTGAGGAGAATAATCTGCTTGGTAGGATACATGCGCTTGATGGAGTCCAATGCAAGGTTGATGCGCCCCTTGAAAGTCTTGTTGTCCATCACAAACGTGCGCTTATTGCGCAGATAAGGCTGCTTTGCTTTTGAACCACGTGCAGCGATGACCTCTTCCTGACTCTCCTCGTACCATTCGCCTACAGGTATTCCCTCGTTGTAGTCATTAGTGCCGAGAAATATCATGATAGCATCCACATCATCACCATGTTCGGCTTTGAGCTTGTTGGCTTGATTGATGGCATCATTCCATTGGCGGCCGCTGATGCCGTAAACGTAGGAAGTGGTGTTGAGCCATTCTTCCAGAAATTTCCACCATTTGGTTTTTGCCTGCCGCAGTCTCGGGTCGGTGATGGAATCACCAATGTAACCAATCTTCTTCCCAAACCAAGGATGAACAATGGTATTGTTGACGATAGGGCTACTGGTGGAAACAGACTGAGCATGGCAAAAATCCAAGCATAATGCTGCGATAAACAAAGTGACAAAAAAACGTTTCATATTGTGTGACATTTCTAAAACCGATGGCAAATATACGCCAATTTCATTGATTTTGAAAATTTCTACAAGAATACATTTCTCTCAACGTTAAAAAAAACTAATTATTAAATTTTATTTTTCAAGAAATTCCATATCCTCATGTTCCTCTTTTTTCTTTTTGTTTATATTCAGGGGTGTTGTGTTTGGGAATGCTTCTGAATATGCTTCGTCGAGGGCTTTGAGGTTAACCTTGCGCATGCCTATGTTCATGGCAAGCGAAGCAATGGCACGAAGCAGTTCCCTGTTTTTCCGTGGATAGAGCCGAGGCGGATGAAGTTCGTCCAGTCCCAATAGTTCTGCGCGTATGCAAATCTCAAGCATGTATTCATCGGGAGCGTATGCGCCAAAAGAAATAATCCCACATTCATTCCAAAGTTTGATTATGTTTCTCGGGCAGAAGCGCTTGTATTGCAATCTGAGCACCTTCCTTGTGCGCTCCAGCATAAGCCAGAGACGCACAAAGGTTTGCCTGTTGTTTTCAATTTTCATAATGCAATTTTCATTTTGACAATCGTGACAATGACAATCATGACAATGAATTACGAATTCTTCATTTCAAGTTCCCCATCTGCCGTTTACAATATCTCCCATCGGAACCTATTATTATCAAACCTTGTTTTTTCCAGTTCTTCAGCATCTGATGCACGCTGTTGCGGGTGCAGCCATCACCTTTGACTCCCTTTGCCTGTTCAAAAGTGAATGTGTCTGGCAGGCGGTCGAAAACACGGTCGTTATTGCCACGTTTCACACGCTCGTAATGAATTAGGGAATTTTCCGTTTGAGCATACTCTAATTTTTCCCTGAAGAAGAGCATATCGTTGTCTATCAATGATTCTGCCAACACTTCATAGGTATCGAGCACAGCCATCGTCTCACATTTCAAAGCCACTTCCTGCGTCAGCAATGGGTGCATCTTCAATTGTTTCTCCGCTCCACTCAGTCCATGCTGTTTAATGAGTTTCTCTGCTACCATGCAAAGCACGATGCAGCCTGTCATCCTCATTGCCGTACCGTGGTCGCGCAAGCGTGCTCTTGCCCTCACGCGATCATCATCCTTCAGGGCTTCTCTGCGCACTCTTTCAACCCATTCACGACTGCGTTTTTCCAACTTCGGCAGTTTCAGTGTGCCTTGCATAAATGGCAACAAGTGCGCTATCTGGTGTATCCTGTTGCGAATACGCTCGGTCATGATGTATGGTTTTTCCTCAAGTGGAGCGAAGGTGTTGTCGGGTGTGTGGGTAATGATAAACCGGCTCAGCAATCCGTCGGTATAATTGCTTATCACCCTGTAGAGTGCATCTGGTGTACCGCACATGCAAACATTCCAAAGCAAATGGTCAATGTGTACGGTTGTTGCATCGGCGGACTTTGCCTCACGGTCGTATCTCGATCCATCGTAGCTCTGACGCAGCATAGTGGAGAAATCGCTCATGCACGAACGCCATTTCTGTGCCACTGTATCGGCTTCGGGCGTGAACGAGAAAGCGTGCTTACCATCGGTGTTTGCCAGTCGTTCTGCCAACTGCGCCACAGTATTGTTCATTGTCAGGAATCGCACTGGTAGATGAGGCTCGTCAGGCTGTTCCTTTCTGTTTTTTGCTGCTTTTTTCTTGATGCGATAATCTTCTTCCTGAGCATAGTACATTATGTTTTTAGCCTGCTCCTCTATCATCCATGCCTCCACCACAGGATCTAAGTCACCCTTGCACGAAGCAGCATCGCCAACCACAAACGAGTGCATGTTCAATCCTGTTTCCTTGCCATGGATAATCATTCTCACGTCTGTAGCCAACGCACCAATCATCGGGCAGGTAACAGCCAGTACTGGCATTGCCAATTTTTCCCCCGTAGCCTTGATGCTGTCGCTTATGCCTTGTGGCAGGGCTGCATGAGGTATGCGGTGGTAGTAGTAGAGTTCGTCTTCCTGCTCGATTTCCTCAATGGCTGAAAACACTTCCGCATTCTCCACATTATCCTTCTTCAGAGCAATCAACAAATCCTTCAGCCGTCGTGGCATCTGAGTTCGTTTTTCGGCAAGTGCCGAGTCGATACATTTCATCTTCTGCTCTTGTGGAAAACCATCATAGCAAGGAATAACATTGTCTAATATGTTGCGGTCGAAACCGGCAATGTGACGCAAATTCACAGCCAGTTCAAACGTTAGCACATCGCGGTTCGACTTCACCGGTGTCTGACCGTCGTTATACATTTCCCACCATTTTTCGATAATTTTGTCATAGCCAATACCAAGGTAGTTGGGTTGATTGATGATTGAGGATTGAGGAGCGATGATTGATGTTTGCTGATTGTGGAGTGAAGATTGATGGCTGATTGGATTATTCTCAAACAGCGCATCGTCTAAGTAGAGCAGGTCTTCCTTGCTTGCTGTTGTCGTGAAAAACACTCTCGTAATGTCTTTCGCTCCCTTGTCAAACTCCACGCCCAACAGGTCGCTTGCCCAACGCAGGTTTTCCTCTTGCGAGAGTTCCGGACGCCGTTTGAACACAAGATGATACCCCTTCGTTGCACTTCGCTCCAGCATCAGCAATCCCAGTTCATCCTTTTTTGCCAACACCTTTTCGGGAATGGCAGCCAATCGTGCAAGGTATTCGTTTTCGTTTTCGTTTTCGTTTTCGTTTTCGTTTCTAAGGATATCAACATCCATCCCAACTGTGTCCGATGGTGTCTTGCTTCCTTTAAGATGACCACAACCCAAATGCAGCTTCCCATTTTCGTTTTCGTTTTCGTTTTCGTTTTCGTCCATATTTGGAATGCACGAATAATTCATCTGCACTAGTCGCGTCTTTGCATTCGTGTTGCCATTTCTCACCTGACGCACCAAGGTCTTCTGTACGGCTGAATCACGCAAAATAAAAAAATCCTTTCTATCAGTGACAGGGCGCATCATCTTCGCCCCGTCCTTGTAGTAAATCACATAACAACTCATTCAAATGCCTCCTTTGCTTCCTTTAAAATTGTTTCCTTGATGTTCAAACCTTCGGTCTTATAAACCTTCAGAGTAAGCTGGATAGCACCGTCTATCGTAGCCGAGAGACGACCGTGAGCCAATTTCTTGATAAGTGTGGATTTGCTACGCAACTGAGGACGACGTTCAAAGTCAAACGTCCCATCGAGCATCTGTTGAGCAACACCCAATCCACGGAATTTCTGCACCTGTCCCACAACGGGTTCATCAGGAGTAAACATAAAAAATTTCTTCTCGTCATAAAATGCCTGCCCCACAAGTTGCACATGCTGGCAGTCGCTAATATTTTTATTCTTTCCCATTTTTTTTGAGTTTTTTGTGAGAGAAGATTCAGAACCGCTGGCCAGCTTATTCACGTGAAGCCCCTCACTTCAACTCAGGTTATTGATTCAACTTTCGCATGTGCTCAAGTTTCAGGTTTTGAGGTCTTAAGGTCTTTAGGTTTTTAGGTTTGGCTATCTCTAACGAGTAGATGGTAATCTCAACCTTATAACCTTATAACATCATAACCTTATAACCTATCAAGTTGAGCTTGCGAAACTTGAGTTATTGATTAAATCTCAGCAATAGAAGCGAGCTTCATTGCGTTCGTTTTGCACAAATGTTCAAGGTGAAACTCACCTTCCAAACTGAAAAACTAAAATAAAGTGTCATAAGCATTTTTTTAGGTGCTACCCGAAAGGCAATCGCGCCTGTTCATCGTCACCAGCTCCTTGAAAGCCGATGCAAAGGTACACACTAATCTTTGCGCAAATTTCACTTTTTTAATGGCCACCTCCGAACTTCTCTGAACTTCTCCAAACTTCTCCATTCTCCTCTATTTCCCTCTGTACTTACTACCGCCATACCAAAAAAAAAAGACCGATACTTGACGAATCAAGCACCGGTCTCTTATACCTTACTTATTATAAAAAGAACTTACTTCCTATAATACTTCTCAAATGTTTTCAGCGCATACCCTTCACCATTTGGCATTCCCATACGCACCAACTCATCGTATGCCACATTCGGTTTTTGAGGAAGTAGAATCTTGTGTTCTCTTGCCATCCCCGACAAGTAGTCACATATTTCCTTCACACCGAAACGTCTCACCAGTTTTTTCACAGCCTGATGAATCCTTACCTCCTCGCTATCTTCAACCGCTGGGTGAATAAAGTGAAACAACTCTTCGTCTGCTGATGGAGCCACATCCTGCGCCACTTGCTTGCTCACCTCTTCAACATTGGTAATCTGCATACCCATGTCCTTGTCGAAATGAGCCTCTATCTTATCCACATGCGCTATCTGCTGACCGATAGGCGCATTGAAGTTCATTGTCTGCGTTACCTGAGGTCTGTTCGCATTCACCGTCTTTAGTAACTCTGAAATTTCTTCTGCTGTCATTATCCTATATTGTTATTCTTCTTGTTCTTTGGTGTTGACAATTGCATCTACATGAGCGATTGCTTGGCCAATAGGCGCGTTGAACTCAATGTTGGTGGGTTTTGCTGCCAACTCCTTCATTGCCTCTGCCGTCTGTTTCATTGCTTCCGTTTGCTCACGAATGGAATCATCTCTTTGGGTTAGTGCATCAGCTGCTATGCAATGAGAATGCGTGTATTCATCACGCAGCCAGTTGGCAAGCATCTGCACCGTGGCACGCTGGATGGGCAGTTCACATTGCGTCTGACCGAACCGCAGCACTTGCCCTATGGTGGCAGGCATCAGTTCCATGTCTTGTATCACGTCATCGTTCAGGTAGTCATCCGCAGACAATGACTCGTTGGGAATCCCAAGTTTCTCACATGTCAGTTCGCGAATGTGCATCAGCGTGAGAATGCTATAATATGCCATGCGAGGCACCTTCAGGTAGTACAGACGAGAAAGGAATTTCCTGAGGTCACCAATGTCGTCATACACCTCGCCTGGTAATCGACGCAACATCTCGTCAATCATCTTAAGGTTCTGCCAATAGCGGCGCTGGCAACGCAATTGCCATTTCTGCCATAGTTCATGCAAGTCGCTCGATGCCTTCATCGTTTGCCACCACGCACCTATTCGTTCCGTCATCATGCGTTCGCCACAGAGGGCATTGCGTTGATGCTTCATTTCTTCGGCAAGCACACGCACCTCTGCATCGAAGGATGTCTCAAGCAGTTCTATGTATCGGCTACGGCTCTCGCGTGCCTCACAGCTGAGATCGTTCACGCTTCCACGAAGCCATAGGTCGAGATTGAACGAAAGTTGTGTCTGCGAATCCTTCGTGAAAGGTGTCACCTCCAACATCATCTCTGCCTCTGTCTGGCAATACTCTGCCTCGCTCGTAGGCAATAACGGCACATCCACCATCCACATCGACCAATCAACCTCATTCAGCACAGGTTCAGCAGATGCAGCCACTACGTTCGGCAATGCCACATGCAGATAGCCATGCTTATACACCGTCACTTCAGTGATGGGTGCCAGCAACGGTCGTCCACCGTTCTGCTTCAATGCCCTATGCACCAACTCCAGGTAGTCATCGCTCACGTATCCCACCGACACACCTCTATGGCGAGCCAGCACCGCATTCTGGTTATGCTTATTCGAAGGCTCAGGTATCAACATCACCATACCACCCATCGTCTGCACCTTTGTGAGCAAGGCAATGGTACGCGCATCCTTCTCCGCCACGCTGAGTGTAGCGGCTACATCCTTTGGGTTAGCAAAGTATTGCGCACCGAGGATTGGGATTATGGTAGTGCCAGTTAGCATTGTTTTTTCGTTTTCTCGTGGTCCAGTTCGCTGCCCCTCGCCTGCATGTCCAGTTCGCTGCCCCTCGGCTGCATGTCCAGTTCGTTGCAGCTCGGCTGCATCGCCATTGCCTGGTCCGGTTCGTTGCCCCTCGCCTGCATGTCCAGTTCGTTGCAGCTCGGCTGCATCGCCTTCAGCGGCTGCATAGCTCTCTCTATCTCGGCTGTCCATGGCTCGTTGCTGATAGCAGCCGCCATGGCGTTGAGCGCAAGGCATTGCTGGCGTGTTATGGCGCGTTTCTCCATGTGGTAGCTCCAGGGGGCAAGCATCAGCAGGAGCCCTTCGGCGCAGGCATCAAAATATTTCCCAGGCGGCTTGTAGAGCGGAGGGAAGCCATTCTCCAGTATCACTATCAGCGGCAGCTTGGCATCGAGGGCTGCTCTGGCTATTTCCTTCTCGCCTGCCGAGATGCAAGGGCTCACTATCACACCTCCCTTTTGTCCTCTGTTCAGGAAATACTCCTTCTGGCGTTCTATCAATTTTAGGTTTTCGGGAGTGGTGTTGTTGTGGCAGCGCACCTGCATCCTCACTCCTCGTTCCAGCAGCCATTTGTTGCCTATGGCGGCGAATGTGAGCGAGCCCAGCTCGCACACACCTGACAATCCACCCGCCCCATCCAGTTCGTTACCCCTCGGCTGCTGGTCCAGTTCGTTGCCCCTCGGCTGCATGTTCGGTTCGTTGCAGCTCGGCTGCAACGCCTTCAGCGGCTGCATCGCCATTGCCAGGTCCAGTTCGTTGCAGCTCGGCTGCATCGCCTTCAGCGCCTGCATCGCCTTCAGCGGCTGCATCGCCTTCACCCTCAGCTCCCTCACCACCTTGAATAGCTCGGGGTTCTGCCGCTTCGTTATGGCGCGCTTGGGGTTGTCCTCTATGTATTTGAGCATCGTTTCTAACTGCCCCTCGTGGGTGAGGATGGTGTCCTGAAAGTTCTCAGCGAAGAGTGGGGGAGGCGTCTGTTGTCCTTTTGGTGCGAGGCGTCCTTGTGTGGTAAGCTGCTGCCAGTAGTGTTTGTTGCTGCGGTTCTTTACGATGCCCACCAGCTTGCCAAGGTGTTTGGGTAGTTTTTCCTTCACGAACACCACCACATGCAGGTGCTCTTCCATCAGCTGTACACGCATAATCCAGAGCTGTGGAAACTCCTTCCCCAGAGCATACCATTCTCTCTTCACCGCCTCTCCCAGCGCTGAGGGTGTGAGCATTGCCTCGCCTTGTGCATCCAGGCTTAAGTGTCCAAGTAGCGGCTGAGAACGGTCGGCAAGTGCTAAGGTGAGCATATAGATGCATCGCGACTGATAGTCGTGGTCCTGCATACGGCGTGTCATGTTGTGTTCCGTTTCGTATCGCCATCCGATGTTTTCTATGAATTGCAGTTTTTTCTCGTTCATCATCCGTTACTTTTCGTTTTTTTTTTTTAATATTTCCTCGCCTGGTCCAGTTCGTAGCCCCTCGGCTGCATCGCCCAGTTCGTAGCCCCTCGGCTGGTCCAGTTCGTTGCAGCTCGGCTGCATCGCCATCTTTTGTGTGCATTTTGCTTACAAAAATAAAAAGAAAATCTCAAAAAAACATCGATTATTGAATTTTTAACACTGATTTTAACAAAAATCGTGCACAAAGTGGCAAAAACAGATAGCGTTTTTCATGGATTTTTCATGGTTTTTCATCGATTTTTTTGTGAGGTTTTGCAGTTTTTTTGCATGGTCTGATTGTCATTGTCAAAAACAATTTTTCATAAACAACTGATTATCAATCATCTTTTGATTTACGTTGTCAAGATTGTCATTGTCAAGATTGTCAAAATGAAAAATCAAAACTCTTTTCGGCTCAAAAGTATATATAAAATAATAAAATATTATTTTATATATTACTTTTGGACTTTTTTTTTATTCCAAAAATGATTTTGACAATCGTGACAATGACAATCATGACAATGGGGGGGGATTGAGTCAGAGTCAGAGTCAGTGTAAAAATTTTTTCCCAAAACAAAAAAAATTTTTCCATTTTTTCTTTAGACCGCATTTCGGCTGTCGTACCTTTGCAGCGCAATTCTTAAAAAATTGTATTGCAACTGGCAGAAGGTGATTCTGCCCACGTTGCTCCTAATATCTTTTAGATATTACCTATTAATTAACTACAAAATTCCCACACTACTCCCACCATAAGTAGTAAGCAAGTGGGAGATAAGTGGGAGATAAGTAGGAGAACAGACGGAGAAACGGTTGATGGATCCGAACCGCAAACCACAAAAAAAATTATTTATTCACTATCTAAACAAAAAAAAATTTTTACAACTATGGCATTCAAGAAAACTAATGAGGCCGTTAAGGTCAACAGCGGAAAAGTTGGAAACATCCGCTACTACGTGAAATCAGGCAAGACTTACTCAAGGTCTGCAAGTTCTTTGGTATCTAACCCTCGTACGCTCGAACAGATGAAAGTCCGTTGCCGCATGGCTAACATGCAGCATTGTCACGAGGTTCTCTCTCACTATCTCAAGAAAGGCTTTGAAGGAGCCGACAAGAGTGTTTCTGTCTATAACTTGTTTATCGGCAACAGTTCGTATGCACTGCCTATCTATCTCACCAAACAGCAAAAGATTCAGGGTTACGCCATCGCAGCTCCTTATTGCGTGAGTTCCGGCTCGCTCGCCCCTGTCATGTATGAACTTGATGGCGACATCCTGAAGTCTGACATTGCCATTGGCAACCTCGACCTGAATGCTGCTACGGTGGGACAGTTGGCAAGAGCCATCATCAGCAGCGACCCTCGCTGGAAATACGGCGATAATCTTTCTTTCATCGGTTTGCAGCAAATCGAGATTATGGGAACTCCATACGTGAAGGCTGTTGCAAGCACCATCAGGCTTGAAAAGGATTCGCAGGTTCCTGTTCCGCAGGAGATGGGATTCATGCTCAATGACGACGGATGCCTTGCTGCTTCGGTTGAAGGACTGGCAGGATGCTATGCCTGGGTACATGCACGTACCGAGAGCGACAGAATCTCAACCCAGTTTCTGGCAAACTGCAACCCTACGCTCGTTGAACAGTATAGCAGCGACGAACAACTCATCGCAGCAGCTGAATCTTACGGCGAGATTGATGAAGAGGCTTTCTATTTCAGCAATGGCAATGGAGAAGCTCCAGAAGGTATGTATCGCCTGACCGTTCAGAGTCAAGACACCAACAAGGGAACCGTAACAGGTGGTGGTCTGTATGCAGAAGGCGATAATGCGACTTTCGATGCTTATCCAAAGGCTGGTTATGAGTTTGCTGGTTGGTATCGTGGCAGTGAAAAATTCTCTGACGAAGCTCATGTGACTGAGTTCGACATGCCGGCAGCTAACATCACCGTGACTGCGAAGTTCGTTCAAAGGACTCATGTCACTGTCAAGCTCGTTGCAGGTGCAGATGGTAAGGTAGGTTTCGCTGACGGAGAAATGTCCACTACTGCTATTGCACAGGTACAGATTGGTGGTTCAATCACTTGCAAGGCACAGCCTGATAGTGGTCACGTTTTCCAGAGCTGGAGCGATGGTGATGAACAGGCAACACGCACTCTCACAAATGTAACTGAGGATATTGAATTGACTGCATCGTTCATCTAATATCCAACATGTCTAATTAGGCTTAGTTCGCAGCAATGCGGACAAGCCTTTTCGTTGTTTTGTCGCGTTAAAATGTGAAATTGTTGTAAAAATGGTTTAAATTTCGTTAAATAAAAGATGTAAATCATTGGTTATTGCTTGTGGTTGTGTGTAAAGTTGTACCTTTGCATCCGCTTTCGCGAAAAAAGTTCCGCGTAGGCAGAAAAAGAAAGAGTTCTTTGGAATAATTGACATAAACAGACGAAGTAGTACAAGAAGATTCATCCTTCGCCAGTTTCCTTTTTTTTTCAAGGGGTGAAGCTGGTGAGGAAGGGTAGAGAACAGAATAAGTTCCCTGTTATAATAAATAATAGGTGTATGCTTTAGATCCAAGAAAGACTACGAAGAGCGGTCATGTGCCAGGCAGTCACGATACACAGAAAAAGAATAAAAAAGAAATAAT
>JAZLEX010000250.1:0-3781 GCA_045615485.1 Prevotella sp. | reverse complement strand
AATCTATAATTAAAATCCTAAATTAAAAATACGCTCCAGTTCGTCGCTTTTTGTGGACGATTTTTTAGGGGATTGGTTCGACTATGCTCACCATAAACTCGCTTCGGGCTCGAAATCTTAACCAAAATCCTTATAAAAATCTCATTGCTCATTATAATCTTATAATCGTATAACCGTACAACCTATAAGCGTAGCGACTGTATAACCGCTCAAGTTGAGCTTGCGAAACTTGAGTAAATTTACTATTTGAATTTATTTACAGATTTATGGATTTATTTACGATTTTTTTAATTTACTATTTACTATTTACGATTTACAATTTATTTACGATTTTATTAATTTTGGAGATTGGGAAATCCAAACGACTAAACGACTAATCTCCCAAACGACTAACTTATTGCTGTACTATTCTGCGACCATTTTCGTATGTACCTTTGGCAATAACCGCTCCGTTGCGGTCTTTCTCCACAAATTCGCCATCTCGGATGTCATCTTTGTAATTGCCTTCGAAGCGTTTGCCGTCTTTATCTTCTTCAACGGCTGGTCCGTTTTTCTTGCCGTTCTTAAAGTTTCCACGGAACTTGCTGCCATTCTGATAATACACCACTCCCATACCATCAAGTTTTCCATTTTTGAAATCGCCGTCAAGCACATCGCCATTATGAGTAGTGAATTTGCAATGTCCACTTACCTTATCGTCTTTCCAGTATCCGTCATAGACATCGCCATTCTTAAGTCGCAGTATTCCCCTACCCGACTTTTCTCCTTTTACAAACTGTCCAGTATATTTATCACCAATAGCAAATGTAAAGATGCCGACACCTGTGCGCTCACCTGCAACATAGTCTCCTTCATAAACATCACCATTCACAAATGTGTAAATGCCTTTGCCATGCTGCTTGTCATCATACCAATCGCCACGGTATTGGTCGCCTGTGGAATAGATATACACGCCCTTGCCTGAACGTACATTATACTGCCACATACCTTCATAACGTGAACCGTCGCCCCAGTCGAATACGCCAGAGCCATGTTTCATGTCGTTTCGCCAAGAACCTTTATAATATGCTCCAACAGCATATTTGTAAGTGCCCTGACCTTCACGTTTGCCATTTACCCAATCGCCATTATAAACATCTCCATTATGATAATTCATGATGCCGTGACCTTGTGGGGCTTCCTTATACCATAAGCCAGAATAGACGTTCCCATTTGAATATGTGAACTTTCCGTATCCATGCTGCATGTTGTTCAACCATTCACCATCGTATTTTTCTCCACCTTTATATAAACAGATGCCATGACCCTGACGCTTGCCTTTATAAAATTCGCCTTGATACTTATCACCGTTTTCATAAACAGCAGTTCCCATACCCCAAGGCTTGTACTTGAAGATTTCGCCTTCATACGTGCCTTGCATCTTGTCGTCGGTTATTTTACATTTTCCATAAATAATCTTGGATGAAGACAGCTCTATAGGTTCTAATTTTTGCTGTTGCCCGAATGTTGCCATTGCAGACATCAACATTACTACTATTACAGGTATTGTTTTCATAATTTTGCGGTTTTAGGGATTCATAACTCACAACTTGCCAAATATGCTTCTGCCTTTGACAAATCTTCTGGCACATCAATCCCTATTGTCTCAATGTCAGTCAGGGCTACCTTGATTTTATATCCGTTTTGCAACCAGCGCAACTGCTCAAGTTTTTCTGTCATCTCAAGCGACGATTGAGGCAGTTTTGTTATTTCCTGCAACACGGAATAACGATAGGCATAAATGCCAATGTGCTTATTATAGACTTCAGAGTTCACTCCTTCACTCAAAGACGGATTCTCACGATTGAAAGGAATTGGTGAACGTGAGAAATAAAGTGCAAACCCATTATTGTCAACCACCACTTTTGGTGAGTTTGGATTGAATGGCACTTGCTTGTCGGTAATAGGTTTGGCAAGTGTGGCTATCTGAGTTGCTTCGTCATCAAAGCATCTGCACAACGATTCTATTTGTGAAGTTGCGATAAACGGTTCGTCACCTTGTATGTTAATGATTACCACATCTTCGCCAACCTTCTCTGACTGCAACACCTTTCTTGCAGCCTCACAGACGCGGTCTGTTCCTGATGGATGAGTCGGAGAGGTCATAATCACATTCCCGCCAAAATCTCTGACAGCCTTTTCAATACGTTCATCGTCGGTTGCCACGAAAACCTCTTGCAATGATTGACAAATTCTTTCATAGACGCGCTGTACAACAGTTTTTCCACCAAGCATCACTAATGGCTTGCCAGGAAAACGTACAGACGCATATCGTGCAGGGATAATTCCTATAAATCTCATTGTATATGTTGTATTACTTTGATTTCTAATATTCTGCGTTCATCCATTCCGATGACTTCAAAGGTAAGATCCTTTATTTCTATCTTCTCGCCTATTTCAGGGAATTCACCTTTGGCAGACAACAGCAACCCTGCAAGAGTATCTGTTTCATCGCCTGCTGCATCGTCGAAATATTCATCATCGAGTTTCATTATCTTATAAAAATCCGTCAGCAACGTTTTGCCTTCGAACATATAAGTATTTTTGTTCAGACGAGTATAAATCTTAGACTCCTCATCGTATTCATCGTTTATCTCGCCAACTATTTCCTCAATAACGTCTTCAAGAGTAACAATGCCGCTCGTTCCTCCAAATTCATCCACAACAATTGCGATGTGAACCTTGTTGTCTTGAAACTCTCGCAGCAAATCATCAATTTTCTTTGTCTCTGGTACGAAATATGGTGGACGAATCAATGACTGCCAGCGGAATGTCTTTTGCTTTCTCAAATGAGGCAAAAGGTCTTTTATGTATAACACACCTTTTATGTCGTCAATAGTATTCTGATAAACCGGCACACGAGAATAGTTGTTTTCCACTATAAACTGCAGCACTTCATCGAAAGTTGTGTTTATCTCAATCGACATCACATCCTGACGCGAGGTCATTATTTCCGTTGCCGTCTCATCGCCAAAGCGTATTATGCCTTCGAGCATGCTCTGCTCTTCTTTTATGTCGTTTTCATTCGTAAGGTCAAGAGCCTGTTCCAAATCATCCACTGTAAGCTGATGCTGATTTTTCGAGGCAATCTTTGTTGCTATTTTGCCTGAGCGCATAAGAAACGATGCCATGTACCAGAATAATTTTCTGATAGACATCAGCCCATTGCATGCCATTCGGCAAAAGCGAAGCGGATTTTGTGCACCGAAAACTTTTGGGGCTATTTCACCAAAAAGCAATAGCAAAAATGTGAGTAATACGGTGATTATCAGAAACTCCACTAATGGTGAAGCAAAATTCATGAATTGCGACAGGCTGTAGTTGCAAAGCATGATAATAGTGACATTGACAAAATTGTTTGCAATCAATATTGTTGCCAATGTTCGTTGAGAATCCCTTCTCAACAGCATAACCTTGCGGTCGGTATCTGTTTTTTCTTCCTCCAGTTCATCGATGTCAGTTGGGGAAAGCGAGAAAAACGCTATTTCCGAAGCAGACACAAAACCGCTAACCAGCAATAATAGTAGTGCTAAGGCAGCCGATACTATTATGGATGGTGTTATCGGGTTAAAAGTAATATAGGCCAGAATACTATCCAAGCGCTTCTTCGGATTCCGAAACCTTTATATTCTCAGCAGATGCAAGCCTTGAAGACAGCATTTCCAGATTTTCCACCAGCACCTCTGTAACATAGCGTTTAACGCCCTGTTTGTCATCGTATGAGCGTGTGCGAATCTTGCCG
>JAZLEX010000249.1:0-3643 GCA_045615485.1 Prevotella sp. | reverse complement strand
AATTGCAAATGAGATTGCACGAATAGAACAGAAGTATGCAAACCCTATGTCGGCAGAAGAAATTTTCGAATTGCTCGATCATTTCCGTTACATCGTACCCGCAGGAAGTCCAATGACTGGTATTGGAAACGACAATCAGGTTGCATCTTTAAGCAACTGTTTCGTAATAGGTGTTGATAAGGAAGCCGATTCGTATGGGGCAATAATGCTGCTTGATGAAGAACAGGTTCAACTGATGAAGCGCCGCGGTGGCGTAGGTCATGACTTGTCACAAGTACGCCCTGCTGGTTCTCCTGTGAAAAATTCCGCCCTTACTTCAACAGGACTTGTGCCATTTATGGAGCGTTATTCTAATAGTACGCGCGAGGTAGCTCAGGATGGACGTCGCGGAGCACTGATGCTTTCGGTGAGCATCAAGCATCCTGATAGCGAAGCATTTATTGATGCCAAGATGATAGAAGGAAAAATCACAGGTGCCAATGTTTCAGTTAAGATAGATGATGAATTTATGTGGGCTGCCATTGAAGGCAAACCTTACGAGCAAACATTCCCGATTGACAGCAAGAACCCTGTGTTCAAAAAGGAAATCGATGCCAAGAAACTTTGGGGCAAGATTGTACACAACGCATGGAAAAGTGCCGAACCTGGAGTGCTGTTCTGGGATACAATATTAAAGGAAAGTGTGCCTGACTGCTATGCTGACTTAGGTTTCAAGACCGTGTCAACAAATCCTTGCGGAGAAATTCCTTTGTGCCCGTATGATTCCTGCCGACTACTGTCAATCAATCTGTATTCATACGTAAAAGATCCATTTACAAGCGAGGCAGAGTTCAACTATACTCTTTTCAAAGAGCACGTGGCAAAAGCCCAACGCATAATGGACGACATCGTGGATCTTGAATTGGAAAAGATTGAAGCCATTATGAAAAAGATTGAGGCAGACCCTGAAACTGTTGAGGTTAAATATCGTGAGACTAATCTCTGGAAAAAGATTTACGACAAGAGTGGCAAGGGCCGTCGTACTGGAGTTGGCATAACAGCCGAAGGCGATATGCTGGCAGCCATGGGATTGAAATATGGTACACACGAAGCAACGGATTTTTCTGTAAACATTCATAAGATATTGGCTCTGGCAGCTTACGGCTCATCGGTGCAGATGGCAAAAGAACGTGGCGCATTTGCCATCTATGATGCAGTACGCGAAGAAAAGAATCCTTACATAAACAGAATAAAGGCAGCCGACCGCGATTTGTATATGGAAATGAGAAAATACGGTCGTCGGAACATCGCCTGTCTGACTATCGCCCCTACTGGAACAACATCACTGATGACACAGACAACAAGCGGAATAGAACCAGTGTTCATGCCTGTTTATAAACGTCGTCGCAAAGTGAATCCTAATGATGTAAACGCCCGTATTGACTATAAGGATGAGGTGGGCGACTGCTTTGAAGAGTATGTGGTATTCCATCCTAAGTTCTTAGAGTGGATGAAGGTGAAAGGCATAGTGCAGAAGTCAAATTATACTCAGGATGAAATTGATGCACTGGTAGCACTCTCTCCATACTATAAGGCAACTGCAAACGATGTAGATTGGATGATGAAAGTTGCGATGCAGGGGGCAATTCAGAAATGGGTTGACCATTCAATAAGCGTTACCATAAATCTTCCATCCGACGTTGACGAAGCATTGGTGAACGACTTGTATCTGCAGGCTTGGAAGAGTGGATGTAAAGGATGCACTGTCTATCGTGATGGCTGCCGCTCAGGTGTTCTGATAAAAACTGACGAAAAGAAAAAAGAGGAAAAACCAGAACTGCCACCATGCAAACTGCCTGAGGTGACTGAAGTTCGTCCGAAAGTGCTTGAGTGCGATGTGGTACGGTTCCAGAACAACAAGGAAAAATGGGTGGCATTCGTGGGATTGCTTGATGGCTATCCATACGAGATATTCACAGGTTTGCAAGATGATGATGAAGGCATCGTGTTGCCAAAGACCGTAACCCGTGGCAAGATTATCAAGACCGAAACCGAAGATGGCTTAAAACGCTACGACTTCCAGTTTGAAAACAAACGCGGCTACAAGACTACCGTAGAAGGATTGAGTGAGAAGTTCAACCCAGAATACTGGAACTATGCAAAGCTCATATCAGGAGTGCTGCGTTACCGTATGCCTATTGACCATGTCATAAAACTCGTAAGTTCGTTGTCGTTGGCATCTGAAAGCATCAACACATGGAAAAATGGTGTTGAGCGAGCATTGAAAAAATATATTCTTGACGGAACAGAAGCCAAAGGAAGAATCTGTCCTGTTTGCGGACAAGAAACCCTCGTCTATCAAGAAGGCTGCCTGATTTGCAAAAACTGCGGAGCATCAAGATGCGGATAGAAGACGAGTACATAATCCTGAAAGACATCAGCCTGCATGCTTTTCATGGTGTATATCCAGAAGAAAGGCAGAAAGGAACCGACTATATTATAAATATCAGGTGTAAGACACATTTTGGCAAAGCCATTTCTTCCGACAGCATAGACGATACCATCAGCTATGCTCAACTTTACGAGGCTGTAAAGGAGGAAATGGCTCTGCCGTCTAACCTTATTGAGCATGTAGCAGGCAGAATTGGCAAACGGATTTTGGAGGAAGGAAAAGGAAGAATTGATACCGTCTGGATAAGAGTGGAAAAGAAAAATCCCCCAAATTGCTGCAACGCAGCCGTGGAATTAACTTGCAGAGCCAATTGTGGGTTGTAGCGACTCTGACTCTGACAGCCTACCCCCACCCCTCCCTAAAGGGAAGGGCAGTTATTTGAAGTCTCTTCCTTTAGGAGGGCGAGCATTGAGTATGCCTACTTGCGACGAAGAGAGGTTTATCTCTCCAGAGGAGTCCCCGAAGGGCTTAGAAGGCCTCACACGCAAAACGCGGTCTATTCAATAAGATCAAAATCTGGCCTTTGGCCATACAAAATGGATTAGGAAATTGGGAGATTCGGAAGTCCAAACGACCAAATCCTTCGACAAGCTCAGGACAAGCTAAACAACTAAACAACCAAACCACTAAACGACTAAAAATTTTTTACTCCCAAAGGGAGATATTTTTTTGCGAAGCCTTATTTTGCCTTACAAAGACACCTACGGATGGTTTGAGATTTGGAAATGTCTGAACCATGGCTCAAGGATTTACTAATCACAAAACAGACGTGGTATCTACTTGTAGGGACCACAATAGGTGACTTTGGAAGTATTTTGATCTATATTTTAGATTTCGCTATTGGTATAGTCTTAATAGCAAGACTTTAGTATAGGTGAGTAGTTACCGTAGAGATGAGTAAAGGAGCCTTATCGCCATCTTTACCACAAAGGTAAGAAATGTGTATTAAAAAAAATGAGTCAACTTCAAAGTTGACTCAGTAAATATTAAAGTTGACTCAGTAAATAGAGTCTTCAATGTTGAAGATTATTTACGAATTCATCAATCAGCGCCTTGTCCACGTGTTGCATCACGACCAGATGGGAAAGGTCTCCGCCGAATTGCTCGTCGTAATTATGAGCAAGCATATATTTTTTGCAGATTTCGTCTGAAGGGCGTTTGAAGAAAATCGTGTTGCTGTACTCGTTCAGCCAGTTCGGATATCCGATTTTG
>JAZLEX010000248.1:0-10973 GCA_045615485.1 Prevotella sp. | reverse complement strand
GAAACCAGAAAACACTGTTGATGGCATTACAGGTGCCACCCTGACATCAAATGGTGTTGATGCAATGATTAAAGACGGACTAACAAATTTTGAAAGGGTAATGAAATGAGCATATTCACAAAACAGAATAAAGAAGCTTTTGTTGCACCGCTAAACAAGAACAATCCAGTTCTGACACAGGTATTAGGCATCTGTTCGGCATTAGCAGTAACATCGCAATTAAAACCAGCTATTGTTATGGGATTGTCTGTTACAGTAATAACAGCATTTTCCAATTTGATAATATCGCTGATTAGAAAAACAATTCCAAACCGCATCCGTATTATTGTTCAACTGGTTGTAGTGGCTGCATTGGTTACAATAGTGTCACAAATTCTTAAGGCTTTTGCCTACGATGTCAGCGTACAACTATCGGTATATGTTGGTCTTATTATCACCAACTGCATTCTTATGGGACGGCTTGAAGCATTTGCTATGACAAACAAGCCTTTACCAAGTTTTCTTGATGGCATCGGCAACGGATTAGGCTATGCACTGATTCTTGTCATCGTTGGTTTTGTCAGAGAACTGGTCGGCAACGGCTCGTTGTTTGGAATTGCCGTCATTCCTCAATGCTGCTATGATGCAGGCTATATGAATAACGGAATGATGACAATGCCTGCCATGGCACTTATCATCGTTGGATGTGTTATTTGGGTACACAGGGCATTTTTTTACAAAGAGGAGAAGTAAGTTATGGAACATATAATGAATCTATTCATCCGGTCTATTTTTGTAGATAACATGATTTTCGCATTCTTTCTCGGAATGTGTTCGTTCTTGGCTGTTTCTAAGTCCGTAAAAACATCTTTCGGACTTGGTGTTGCCGTAACTTTTGTATTGGTCATCACTTGTCCTGTCAATTATCTGTTACAAACAAAACTGCTTGCTGCTGAAGGACTTATAGGCATCGACCTTACTTTCTTAAGTTTTATCCTCTTCATTGCAGTAATTGCTGCAATAACTCAATTGGTTGAAATGTTTGTTGAGAAATTCTCTCCTGCTCTCTATTCTGCATTAGGTATTTTCCTACCTCTGATAGCAGTCAACTGTGCCATAATGGGTGCTTCACTTTTCATGCAGCAGAGAATAAACCTTGACCCTACCAGTTCACAATATATTGGCAGCATACTCGACAGCATCGTCTATGCTTTCGGCAGCGGTATTGGCTGGCTGCTGGCTATTGTGGCAATGGGAGCAATACGTGAAAAAATGGCATATTGCAACATACCTAAGCCTCTTCAGGGATTAGGCATCACTTTCATAATGGTTGGACTCATGGCTCTCGCATTCATGTGCTTCAGTGGATTAAAATTGTAATCGCAAAACAGACTCATCATGGATATAAATTTTATTTTAGCAAGTATAGGAATCTTTTTGGCAGTAATATTGCTTTTAGTGGCAGTGCTGCTGATTGCAAAAAAACATCTCACTCCAAGTGGAAAAGTTACTATCACCGTCAACGATGACCAGAAATACGAAGTGGAACAGGGTTCTAATCTTCTGATGACCCTTGCAACAGGTGCCGACATTCATCTTTCAAGTGCTTGTGGTGGTAAAGGCAGTTGCGGACAATGCAAGGTTCAGGTTGTTGAAGGTGGTGGCGAGATTCTGGATTCAGAAAAACCTCATTTCACCAGAAAACAGATTAAAGATCATTGGCGTTTAGGGTGTCAGTGCAAGGTGAAAGGCGATATGGCTATAAAAGTACCTGAAAGCGTCTTGGGTGTAAAAGAGTGGGAATGTGAGGTCATCTCAAACAAGAATGTGGCAACTTTCATGAAGGAATTTATTGTCCAATTGCCTCCTGGTGAGCACATGGACTTTTTACCTGGCTCATACGCTCAGATTAGAATTCCAAAATTTAAATTGTCCTACGCCGACTACGATAAATCACTGATTGGTGACGACTATTTAGGTTCATGGGAACATTTCAAAATGTTCGACCTTAAATGCACAAACACGGAAGAGACTGTTCGTGCATACTCTATGGCCAACTATCCTGCTGAGGGCGACCGCATAATGCTCACAGTACGAATTGCTACTCCTCCATTCAAACCTGACAGAAGCGGATTCATGGATGTAAATCCTGGTATTGCTTCCTCATACATCTTCTCACTTAAACCTGGCGATAAAGTGATAATGAGTGGACCTTATGGTGATTTCCATCCTATCTTCGATTCCAAAAAAGAGATGATTTGGGTAGGTGGTGGTGCTGGTATGGCTCCTCTGCGTGCTCAAATCATGCACATGACCAAGACTCTGAACTGCCGCGACCGTGAAATGCATTATTTCTATGGTGCACGTGCTCTGAATGAGGTCTTTTATCTGTCTGATTTCCTTGATTTGGAAAAAGAATTCTCCAACTTCCATTTCCATCTGGCTCTCGACCGTCCTGATCCTGCTGCAGATGCTGCGGGAGTGAAATATACTGCTGGATTCGTTCATCAGGTTATGTACGATACTTATCTGAAAGACTGCGAAGCTCCTGAAGATATTGAATACTACATGTGTGGACCTGGTCCGATGAGTGCATCTGTCAATCGTCTGCTCGACTCTCTCGGAGTTGATCCAGAAAGTATCATGTACGATAACTTTGGCGGATAAGACATGAACTCGCTTATCGGTTGTAAGGTTTTGCGGTTATACGGTTATACGGTTGTGAAACTTGAACAGGATTTTGCATCTTAAGCGAAACCGCTAAAAAAACTTAAATCTCTAACCGCTAATCTCTAACCTCTAACCTTTTTTAGTATTTTTGCACCTCAAAAAAAATATATAAGATATAGAATATGAATATTAGTTACAAATGGCTTAAAGAATATATTGACTTCGACCTGACACCACAAGAGGTTGTTGATGCACTTACATCTACTGGTCTTGAAGTTGATGCGTTGGAGGAAGTACAAAGTATAAAAGGTGGATTAAAGGGACTCTATGTTGGCGAAGTGCTGACTTGTCTTCCTCATCCCGATTCCGATCACATGCACATCACAACAGTCAATTTGGGCAAGGATGCTCCTGTGCAGATTGTTTGCGGTGCTCCAAATGTTGCTGCTGGACAGAAAGTCATCGTAGCTGATATAGGTTGCGTATTGTATGATGGCGACAAGCAATTCGTAATCAAGAAATCCAAACTTCGTAGGGTTGACTCTTTCGGAATGATATGTGCTGAAGACGAAATTGGTATTGGCACATCTCATGCAGGAATAATCGTTCTGCCTGATGATGCAAAACCAGGTACTCCTGCTGCTGAGTATTTCAACCTTGAAAGCGACTGGCTCATAGAAGTTGACATTACTGCAAACCGTGCCGACGGATTGTCTCACTATGGTGTTGCACGTGACTTGTATGCATGGATGCTCAGCAATGGTAAGAAAACAGATATTCACCGTCCTGACTGCAACGACTTCAAGGCAGACAATCACGAACTGGAAATCAAGGTAACAGTGGAAAACCAAGAGGCTTGTCCACGATATGCAGCTGTCAGCATAATTGATTGCGAAGTGAAGGAAAGTCCTGATTGGTTGAAAAACTATCTGACAACTGTCGGCTTACGTCCTATCAACAACATTGTCGATATCACCAACTATATCATGTTTGCATACGGTCAACCTTTGCACTGCTTTGATGCAGACATGGTGGAGGGCAATCATATCGTTGTAAAAACAATGCCAGAAGGTACTCCTTTCGTAACTCTTGATGGAGAAGAACACAAACTGTCCGACAGGGATTTGGCTATTTGCAACGAGAAAGAACCAATGTGCATTGCAGGTGTATTCGGAGGAAAAGGCAGCGGCACTTACGAGACTACTCGCAACGTTGTACTGGAAAGCGCATATTTCAATCCTACATGGATCAGAAAGAGTGCACGTCGGCATGGACTGAGCACTGATGCCAGCTACCGATTCGAGCGTGGCGTTGATCCAAACGGCACTATCTATGCACTGAAACAGGCAGCTTTGATGTGCAAGGAATTAGCTGGTGGAAAAATTTCCATGGATATTGTCGATGTTTATCCTGAACCAATAAAAGCTCCTGTCGTTGATTTGACTTACGACTACGTGAACAAACTAATAGGCAAAACTATTCCTCAGGAAAAGATAAAGACCATCGCTGAATCATTGGAAATGAAAATCCTCAGCGAAACCGCAGAAGGAATAAAACTCGAAATTCCAACTTATCGCGTTGACGTGCAGCGTCCTTGTGATGTAGTGGAAGACATTCTGCGCATCTATGGCTACAATAATGTGGAAATCCCTACTGCATTGAAGAGTTCTCTGACAGTAAAAACAGAGGAAGACAACAAGCATAAGTTAGAGAATCTCGTTGCCGAACAGCTTGTCGGTGCAGGATTCAACGAAATATTGAACAACTCACTGACAAAGATTGAATACTACAAGTCACTGGCAACCTATCCAGAGTCGAAATGTGTTCATCTCATGAATCCATTAAGCCAGGACCTCAGTGTGCTGCGTCAGACTCTGCTGTTTGGAGGTCTGGAAAGCATCTCTCATAATGCCAATCGCAAACGTCCTGATTTGAAATTCTTTGAATTCGGAAACTGCTATCATTTCGACGCATCTTTGAAAAATGCTGACGAGAATCCACTGAAGCCTTATTCTGAAGAAACTCATCTCGGCTTGTGGATTACTGGAAAGTCTATTTCAGGCAGTTGGATACATCCTGACGAAGAATCCTCATTCTATCAATTGAGGGCATACGTGGCAAACATACTGGCACGTGTTGGCATAGCCGACAGCACACTCGTTGTCAAGTCGTCTGAAAACGACATTTTCTCAAAAGGCTTAATCATTGAAAACCGTGGTGGTAAGCAGCTCGTTGAAATGGGTATCGTAAGCAAAGCCATTCAGTCAAAAATGGAAATCAGCAACAAGATATTCTTTGCTGACATCAATTGGACAGCAGTGGTAAAAGCTGTGCGCAAAAACGTAATTTCCTACAAGGAAATAAGCAAGTTCCCAGCAGTAAGCCGCGATTTGGCTCTGCTTGTTGACAACAGCATAGAATTTTCACAAATAGAGAATATTGCTCGCCAGACAGAAAAGAAACTTCTGAAAAAAGTTCAGTTGTTTGATGTCTATGAAGGCAAAAACCTCCCTGCTGGCAAAAAGAGTTATGCAGTCAACTTCATCCTTCAGGACGAGACTCAGACTCTCAACGACAAGAAGATTGATGCAATAATGAACAACTTAATCAACAATCTCAAAAAACAACTCAATGCCGAACTGAGATAATTTAAGGTTATAAGAACCGCAAAACAGATTTACAATTTACAATTTAAACCTCATAACCGTAAAACCGCAAAACCGTACAACCGTACAACAAACAATACAACTAAAAAATAATACCATGGGAAGAGCTTTTGAATATCGCAAAGCAACAAAATTAAAGAGATGGGGTCACATGGCCCGTACATTTACGAAAATCGGAAAGCAGATTGCCATAGCTGTAAAAGCTGGTGGTCCTGAACCTGACACAAACCCTTCATTGCGTGCTATCATTGCAACAGCAAAGCGCGAAAACATGCCTAAGGACAATATTGAGCGTGCCATAAAGAATGCAATGGGCAAAGACCAGAGTGAATACAAGGCAATGACATACGAAGGCTACGGCCCTCACGGAATTGCAATCCTTGTAGATACACTGACCGACAACCCAACACGTACAGTCGGTGACGTACGTTCTGTCTTCAACAAGTTCAGTGGCAACATGGGAACGTCAGGCAGTCTTTCATTCTTGTTCGACCATAAGTGTGTATTCACTTTCCACAAGAAAGACGGAATGGACATGGATGAAATGATTCTTGAACTTATCGACTATGGTGTTGATGATGAATTCGATGAGGACGAAGAGGAAGGCACAATCACCATCTATGGCGACCCAAAGAGTTTCGGAGCAATCCAGAAATATCTTGAAGAAAGTGGTTTCGAAGGTGTCGGTGGTGAATTTACCTATATTCCTAACGACTTGAAGGAAGTAACACCTGAACAGCGTGAAACAATCGACAAGATGGTTGAAAAGTTCGAAGACTTTGAAGATGTCCAGAGCGTCTTTACAAACATGAAACCTTGATGCGAGCAAAAAACCGCAAAACCGTACAACCGCAAAACCGTACAACCGCATAACCGCAAAACCGTACAACCGCAAAACCGTACAACCGTACAACCGCAAAACCGTACAACCGCAAAACCGTGAAACGCTTTTTGTACATCATATCCATCTTAGCTGCGTTCAGTTCTTGCCAGGAATCACTGACAGAACGCTGTGCCAGGGAAACTGAAGAATACACCGCCAAGAACTGCCCACAAAAAATCGGTATCGAACTGATTCTCGACAGTGTCACTTTCACCGAAGGCACAAATGTCATGGGCTATCATTACACGGCGACAGGCACTCTTGACGATGCGGAAATGATGAAAACCAACAAAACAAGATTTCGCGATTTGATGAAGCACGAAATTCGCAATTCTGCCAATCTGAAAGCATACAAGGATGCTGGTTTCAGTTTCGAATACTCCTATACCAGCCAAAAAGACAAAAACACCTTATTAGTATTACGAATCGAAGAAAAAGACTATAAATGAAAAATATAAGAAACTTTTGCATTATTGCACATATCGACCATGGCAAATCTACTCTTGCAGACCGACTGTTGGAGTTCACCAAGACCATCGAAATCACCGAAGGTCAGATGCTCGACGATATGGATTTGGAAAAAGAGCGCGGAATCACAATAAAATCCCATGCCATCCAAATGGAGTATTCTTATAAAGGTGAAAAATATATTCTAAACCTCATCGACACTCCGGGACATGTTGACTTTTCCTACGAGGTGAGCCGAAGCATTGCTTCTTGCGAAGGTGCACTACTTGTCGTCGATGCCACACAGGGAGTACAGGCACAGACCATTTCCAATCTTTACATGGCTATCGAACATGATTTGGAGATAATCCCTATAATCAACAAAATCGATATGACAAGTGCTATGCCTGATGAGGTTGAAGATGAGATTGTCGAACTGTTAGGCTGCAAGCATGAGGAAGTTCTCCGTGCAAGTGCAAGGACTGGAGAGGGCATCGAAGCCATACTTCAAGCTGTAGTGGAACGCATCCCCCACCCTGTCGGTGACACAGAAGCACCTCTGCAAGCCCTCATCTTCGATTCCGTATTCAATTCCTTCAGAGGTATCATAGCATACTTCAAGATTGTAAACGGATGCATCCATGAAGGCGACAAGGTGAAATTCTTCAATACTGGCATGGAATACACCGCCGACGAGATTGGAGTCCTGAAAATGGACATGATTCCACAGAAGGAACTCCGCACTGGCAATGTCGGGTATATCATCAGCGGCATAAAGGACAGTACCGAAGTTAAAGTCGGCGATACTATAACTCATGTGAAAAGCCCATGCCAACAAGCCATTGCTGGTTTCGAGGAAGTGAAACCTATGGTCTTTGCAGGAGTTTATCCTATCGACCCTAACGACTACGAAAACCTGCGGGCTTCATTGGAAAAACTTCAACTCAACGATGCTTCTCTTTCGTTCATGCCCGAATCGTCAGTAGCACTGGGATTCGGATTCCGTTGCGGGTTCCTCGGACTCCTCCACATGGAAATCATACAGGAACGCCTCGACCGTGAATATGATATGGATGTCATCACCACCGTGCCGAATGTTTCCTATATGGTATATACAAAACAGGGAGAAGCCATAGAGGTTCACAACCCATCCGGACTTCCTGACCTGACAATGATCGACCATATAGAAGAACCTTACATACGGGCAACGGTCATTACCGACACACGTTTCATTGGGCCGATTATGACATTATGCTTAGGCAAGCGCGGTGAGTTGATAAAACAGGAATACATCAGCGGCAATCGTGTCGAGATACACTATCTCCTGCCACTCGGTGAGATTGTAATCGACTTCTACGACAAACTGAAGAGCATTTCCAAAGGATATGCATCGTTCGACTATCATTTCGACAGTTTCCGTCCGTCCAAACTTGCAAAACTCGATATCCTGCTCAACGGAGAACCAGTCGATGCACTATCCACACTCACCCACAACGACAATGCCGTAACACTCGGACGCCGAATGTGTGAAAAACTGAAGGAGCTCATCCCTCGCCAACAATTCGACATTGCCATACAGGCTGCTATAGGAGCAAAAATCATAGCACGCGAGACTATCAAATGTGTGCGGAAGGACGTTACTGCAAAATGTTATGGCGGTGATGTAACCCGCAAGAGAAAACTTCTTGAAAAGCAGAAGCGCGGCAAGAAACGCATGAAGCAGATAGGCAATGTAGAAGTGCCACAAAAAGCATTTCTCGCTGTACTCAAACTTGATTAATTAATAACAACTATGACAACCAAACGTGACATTGCAAGGGAACTTGCCAGACGGTACAGTACAATGACTTACGATGAGTTGACACTGCTCGAAAACTTGCTCGTTGAAGTCAAATTTGCAAAAGGTGAAAAAATCATCAACGAAGGTGATATCTGCCGAGGTCCAATGTGGATTGAAAAAGGATTAATCAGGGAATTCTATGTCAAACATGGCAAAGAAATAACCGAACACCTGGCATGTGACCACAAAATCATTATGTGTATAGAAAGCCTTTTCCAGGAAACACCATCCAAACTGCAAGTCGAGGCACTTGAACCTACTCTTATCTATATCTTACCAAAGGCTCAACTTGAAGTAGTAGCCATGCATAGTGTAAACATCCAGATTCTTTTCCGCAAGATATTGGAGGAATCGCTGATAACATGTCAGCAACATGCCGACTTGGTTCGTTTCGAGACATCGGCAAGCAGATACGACCGACTTATGAAATCACATCCAGAACTATTCTTGCGTGTACCACTCATACACATCGCAAGCTATCTGCAAATGACTCCCGAAACCCTTTCCCGAGTTCGCGCCAAATACCTGCAATAAGTGGGAGAGCCTCCTTTCCTCCTATCTCAGCCTGTCGGCAGAACGGACAAGCTTTTCATCTTTTCTGATTGCCATATATGCCAGCAGATTCAGAATCAGAGCCACTATCGGACATACTAAATACATCGTAGGCTTTATATCCTGATTCTGGACAAAGGTATTTGCCAATGGTACAATATACACAATCAGCAACACAACCGCAGCAATGCACAACTTCATCTGTGCCTTACGATTTCTATAAAGAAACACAGTTAGCATCGACAGGCAAATGCCTACAACCAGCAATCCAAAATAGATGGCGGTGTATGACATCTCATGACTTCCGTCAGCATTTACTATCCAAAGATTATACATTGTGCTCTGCAAAATCCCATTGCTACAAACATGAGCAATGGGCATACATAAGCAAAGCATCTCCAGCACTGCCGCCAGAAACAGATAAACAGTTTGTATCCGCTGTATCATACCAGCTTATTCTTCACTTTTCTCTGGGTCGCGGAAATAAACCCTGTTTTCAACAAATTCTTCTGTAGCAATCAAAGTTGCCTTTGGCAGTTTTTCATAAAAACGAGATATTTCTATCTGTTCACGATTTTCAAACACCTCTTCCAACGAATCATTGTAGGTTGAAAACTCCGACAATTTCTTGCTGAGTTCCTCCCTAACTTCAGCAGCAATCTGGTTTGCTCTTTTACTGATGATAGCAACAGACTCATAGATATTGTCCGTTTCGTCCGACAATTTGTTCACGTCGCGTGTCACTGTGTTCAATGGAGCCTTACTCTTCTTATAGTCAGTCATGCTGTTGCCGTACTTGATATCTTCCATTTCCTTTTTTTTTATATTATTTTTCGTTCAACACTTTTTTACACCTTGCTATATATTTTTCGGCAGTTGCCGTTTCTTTTGAATCAGGATATTCATTCAGGAAACCATAACATTCATCTTCGGCATCACGGTAACGATCGATTTTCTTCTCTTCCACACTCATAGTAGCCAAATGATATTTTGCCTTCATGATAAGAACTGCGAAATCCTCGCGCTGATCCATGTAAGGATAGTCCTTGATGGCATTCTGCGCAGTGATGATACACGATTCGTAGTTGTTGCCACCACTCGAACAGTTTCCAAAATATGTACCCATATCATAATACATCTTCGAAGCCAGATATTCCTTCACCACAAGCTTGTCCTGCAGTTCAAACATTCTCGTCTGAGCCTCGTCTCTCTTTTCAGCCTCTGGAAACAAATCTATGAAATCCTGAAAAGCCTTGATGGCAGCGTATGTGCTCGTCTGGTCAAGTCGCGGTTCGGGAGTGCTCTTATACAATGAATATCCGTAGAAATAATGAGCATTCTCGATATACCTTCCACGTGGATACGAAGTAGTGTATTTCTTGAAATATTCCGAAGCCGTCTCATAGTCCTTATTGCCATACTCGCACATGCCAAGCATATACAAGTTTTCCTCACCTCTCTCCGTGCCCTTGTTCATCGTCACTACCTCTTCAAGCAGAGTCATTGCCTTGGTATATTTGCCTTCAGCAAAAAACTGCTTGCCACATTCATACTTAAAATCATTATCCGTTGATTTCAACATCTGATTATAAGTATTTCTGCAACTGGTCAAAGTCAGCAAGAAAATCAAGAAAATCCAAACACCTTTATTCATAAATTCTTTTTGAGCGCGCAAAGATAAGTAAAAACTTTGTTTTTTGATTGATAATTGGCAATTGATAATCGATAATTATGATTTTTTAATAAATAATCACTAAAAACCATCAACCCTTAACCCTCAACCCTCAACCTTTTATTACTTTTGCCATTCAGTTAAAAAAACCGCACAACCGTACAACCGTACAACCGCACAACCGTACAACCGCACAACCGCACAACCGTACAACCGCACAACCGCACAACCGCACAACCGCACAACCGCACAACCGTACAACCG
>JAZLEX010000247.1:0-5857 GCA_045615485.1 Prevotella sp. | reverse complement strand
ACGCTTAGGCGATGCTGAGACTGCCTTGGATGCACTGATGGTAGATACTCAAAAAAATACATATCTGAAAAATGGCCATAACTATCAAGATGGCAGATTAAGAATATATCTTCCAGGCAACGGAGCATTACTGATTGCAGTTGCAAAAATGTGTACAGACAATGCTTTCCCAAAAGACGGCACATGGAATGTGCGTTGGGAAGGAATCAGTGAGATGCAGTAAGGGGCATTCGATTATTCGATTATTCGATTAAAATTGTTATTGTAAATAAATTATAGATATTAATTATGGATTTAGCAATGAAATGTTTTTTTAAGGTTAGCATGTTAGCATTAGTGTTGCTGTTGCCATACGTGGCTAAAGCTCAGATAACAGGTCAGGTGTTTGATTCAAACAATGAACCTGTAATCGGTGCTACGGTTGTAGAAAAGGGCAATACAAAAAATGCTGCAATTACTGATTTTGATGGTAATTTCAAAATCAATGTTACCGCAGGTAAGAAAATAGTCATTACATACGTAGGTATGAAGACTCAGGAAATTGCAGCACGGGCTAATATGAAAGTTGTATTGGAGGACAATACAGACCAATTGGATGAAATTGTAGTAATAGGTTACACAAGCAAGGCTCGTAAGGACCTGACTGGTTCGGTGGGTTCTGTATCGGGAGTGAAACTGGCACAGGTACCTGTGACTTCTGCTGCAGTGGCTCTGCAAGGTAAAATCTCTGGTGTGCAGGTGACAACCGTTGACGGTGAACCTGGTGCAGAAGTGAATATTCGAATACGTGGTGGTTCATCTGTAACACAGTCGAATGAACCTTTGTATATTGTGGATGGATTCCAGGTTAGCAGTATTACGGATATTCCACCATCAGACATTGCCAGCATTGACGTATTGAAAGATGCTTCGCTTACAGCAATTTATGGTGCAAAGGGTGGTAATGGTGTAGTAGTGGTTACAACCAAGTCGGCTTCGGCAGGTAAGGTGAAAGTCACATTTAATGGTAACTTGAATTTCAGTCATTTGTCTAAAAAGATGGATTTGATGAACGCACAGGAATTTGCAAATTACCAGTATCAGTGGCATGCTTGCAACGGAACACGTTCGTCAAATGCAAAATTCTTCAAGTCGAATTTCGGTAATCCATACGACCTTGACATGTATTCCACTCTGCCATCACACGACTGGCAGGATGAGGTGATGGGTGAAACTCCTTTGAACTACTCCGCAAATGTCACAATAGGTGGTGGTTCTGACAATATGAAGTTCAATGCTTCCATAACCCAGAGTCAGGACAAAGGTATAATAAAAGGTTCTGGTGTGCGTCGTACTAATATCAATATTAAGACTGACATCAAGGTTAATGAAAAATTCTCGATTCAGATTAATCCTAAATTTACATATCGCCGCAGCGAAGGTGCTGGTGGTACGAACATAGGTACAGGTGGTATTATTGATGTCCTGAGATACCGTCCGACAAATGGTCTTCGTGAATTTGGCTATGTTGATCCAACATACGCTGACCCTGATGAAGAGCAACTGTTTACATATACCAATCCAAAGAATGATATTGCAATCAATCAGTTGATAGGCAATACCTATAATCTCAGCACTGGTGCGGCGGTCAACTGGAAACCAATCAACGGATTGACACTACGCTCAGAAGGTACTATCGGACTGAGATGGAACGACCAGAGCCGTTTCTATGGTGCATTGACAGGTACAGGACAGGCTCACAACGGTCAGCCAGTTGCGCAACTTACCAATGGCAAGGGTTTGAACTATGTGTGGACAAACACTGCAAACTATGTCATGAGTATTAAAGACACTCATAATCTCTCGTTCCTGTTAGGTCAGGAAATTTATCATTCCAAGAGCCGTTCATCATATATTATGAACCGCTATTTCCCACGTTCATTCACAGCACAGGAAGCATGGGATAATATGGAATTTGGTACACCATACCAAAGCACTTCAGACGTTTCGACTCCTGACAGAACAGCATCGTTCTTCGGACAGGTGAACTATAATTACAATCACAAGTATCTTGCCAGTGTAACGTTCCGTGCCGATGGTTCTACAAAATTTGCTCCAGGCAATCAGTGGGGCTATTTCCCTTCAGTATCAGGAGCATGGGTGATGTCTGAAGAAAAGTTCATGAAAGATATAACATGGATTGAACAATTGAAAATACGTGCTGCAGTAGGTCTGACAGGTAACAACCATATCGACAACGATATGTGGCGTGAATTATATGCTATCAATCCGACAGGTGGACCTGGTTTTGGTGAATCCACACCATACGGTGAACAGTATTACGGCAATAACGGAGGCGCAAAATTCACAAATAAGAATATTAAATGGGAGACAATAATTACTCGTAACCTCGCTGCTGACATTACATTGTTCAACGGCAGACTGACAATCACTCCAGAAGTATATTGGAACACTACTAAAGACTTACTCTATAGGTCAGACCTTCCATCTGTAGTGGGATATACATCCCAGATGCAGAACATCGGGCAGGTGACAAACAAGGGTTTGGAGTTCGCTGTCAGTGGTGATATTCTTCAGGGTAAAGACTACGTGCTTTCTGCAAATATCAACTTTGGACTGAACAAGAAAAAAATTGACAAACTCAACGGTACTGATGACGTGATTTGGGACCAGAACGACCGTTGGAAATCTGCATATAATGACTATTGCATGAAGGTTGGCGATGAAGTAGGTCTTATCTATGGTTTTGTCTATGACGGACTCTATGGTTTCGATGAATTCTATTTCGACCCACTCAACAACTATCAGGCAGTTCCTTGGGGTTCGAGTGCAGCAGATAATGGTACATCAAAAGACTGTGCTCCTCGTGAAGATGGTTATGTGACAGTAATCAATGATATTTCAGGTGATTCCAATTCAGGTATTGCAACCTTGCCAGGAAAGATTAAGTTTAAAGATCTTGATGGAGACGGACGCATAACAGAAAACGACCGCACCGTGATAGGTAACACAAACCCTAAGATTCAAGGAGGTATCGGACTTTCAGGCCAGTGGAAGAATCTTGACTTTAATGCCAACTTTACCTATATGCTTGATTTCGATGTCAACAACGCAACTTCATACATGCTGTCGTCATCAATAAACAACAAAAACAAGTTCCACAATGTTTTGTCGAAATTCTCTAATGGATGGCAATATAATGATATCGACGGTTCGATAACTGGTACAAAAGGTGACATTCTTTACAAATTATATTATGTAGATAATAGTGTTGCAATGTATAAGAATCATAATGCAGGCAGAACACTTTGGAATCCAGCAGATGTTACTAAGAACATTACTCATTCTTATTTCATTGAGGATGGTTCATTCCTCCGTTGCAGCGACATTACAATCGGATATACTCTTCCAAGTAAGTTCATCAAGAAACTTGGAATCTCTAAGGCACGTTTCTACGCATCCGCAACGAATCTCTTCATTATCACAAATTATTCGGGCTACGACCCTGAAGTGGACATTCAGACAGGTCTGACTTGCGGAATGGACTACAACCGTTATCCACGTGCTCGCAGCTTTGTGTTCGGAACAAATATTACATTCTAAAACAAGGTACAATTATGAAATTCAAGAATATATTATTAGTAAGTTTAGTATTAGCATCACTGACGTCATGCAACAAATACCTTGACGTGGATGCAGGTTCTGCTTACACAAATGATTTCGTGTTTAGTCAAAAGAGTGAAATTGAACGTGCACTGAATGGAGTGTATGCACAAGCCTTGGTGAATAATCTGTATGGAAATGCCTATCAGAGAACTTTTATTCTGAATAGCGATGTTGATATGCAGATAAGTTCATCAAATGCTCATGCACACAATACTTATTCTCGTTTTGACTGTGACGACCAGGGAGGTGATATAAATAGTTTCTGGATAGCAGCATACAACCTCATAGAATATGCAAACAAATTCGTTACTTATTCTGAAGCCAGTCCTATTTACGACACTAACGACAAGGAACTGATGCAATGGATAGGCGAAGCAAAATGTTTGCGGGCAATGGCATATCATGACCTTGTGGTTATGTTTGGTGATATTCCTTTTACTGATACACCGGCAGCAACCAAAGGAACTGATTATGTGTTGCCAATTGCCGATCGTCAGGATGTGCAGGATTTCCTGATAGCCGACCTGAAGGAAGCTGCTCAGTATATGTCTTCTACAAGTTCCGTTACGGTAGAGCACTGCTCTAAGGAATTTGCACAGGGACTGATTGCAAGAATAGCTCTTACTGCAGGTGGCTATTCTCTGCGCCCTGATATGAATGATACAAGAAATTATGGTAAAATGGTTCGTCCTGATAATTATTTGGATTATTACAAAATTGCAATGGACTATGCCGATTCTGTAATAACAGCAGGTACTCACCAGTTGAATCAGAAATTCCAGGATGTGTTTGTAAATGAATGTAATTATCAGGTAATAAACAACGATGACCCTATTTTTGAACTTCCATTCGCAAAAGAATCAACAGGAAACACTGGCTACATACAAGGTCCATCATACTCTGCCTACGAAGGCAATACCGTAGGTCCTTGGGGTGCAACGAGTGGTAATGGACGACTGAACGCCTTCTACCGCTTCTTGTTCCGCGACAACGACTTGCGCCGTGAAGAAGTCAATGGGTTGTGGTATTATAATTATTATACCAATGCCGATGGTGTGCTCGAAGATTCTGTCTATATTCGCAGCGACTATACCGTCCACAACAACAAGTGGTCAAAGCTCTGGACTTCAGAAGGAAATGCGTTGGGTTCATACACAGAAGGTGCAACAGGTATAAATTATCCTTATTTGCGTTATGCTGATGTGTTGCTGATGTATGCTGAGGCTGCCAATGAAATAAACAATGGTCCTACAGACAAAGCTGTAGAATGCTTGGCAAAGGTGCATGGTCGTGCATTCGCTGATGGTGATGTTGCTTTCATCGATGAGGCTAAAACATCCAAGGAAGCATTCCAGAAAGCAGTCCTCGACGAACGTAAATGGGAATTTGCTGGTGAGAACAGTCGTTGGCGCGACTTGGTACGCACAAACACATACGCTGAGGAACTGGTTTATTGCTTCTTGCGCTATTATTCAGTAGGAATGCAGAATTCAGGTAGTTCATCAGGATATGAGGATGCTATCACCGAGCATGATGGAAAAGAATATATTGATGCTCTGCCAGAACGTATTTATTTCCATGCTTACAATATTGAAGAAGCAAATGCATACGCTCTTAGAATGTATAAGGCACAATTGTATGGCTATCAGATTGAAGATGGTGAAGTCTTACAGAAATATCCTAATCAGTCGCGTAAGAGCTTGCGTATCTATAATGCCTACGTCCCAATGTCGCAGCCTGTAACAAGTGCAATTACACGTGGAGGATTCTCTGCAAAGGCTTGGAACACTGCCGACTTCTACCAGTGGGGGGACAACGATAGTGGAACTCCTAAAGACCAATGTAAATATTCATTTTATGGGTTTATAAGGTGTGATGATGGCGGTAATCTTTGGCTTGTAAACAATGGAGCCTTGGAATTGTTCCCTACAACCATACCTGAAGCAGACAAGTTGCCAGTAGTAAGGTATATCCTACCATATCCAAATGCAGCAATTCAACGCTCTGCTGGTGCGTATAAGAATTATTATGGATACTAATGATTAATTGGTAATTCAACTTTCGCAAACTCCAGTTGATTAGGAGTTAAGGAGTTAAAGAAGTTAAGTAGTTAAGGAGTTAACTCCTTGAGTTACGAAAGTTTGAAGAACTTGCGAAACTTGAATAATTGACAATTTGACAAAAATAAATA
>JAZLEX010000246.1:0-2812 GCA_045615485.1 Prevotella sp. | reverse complement strand
TACGTTGCTTCTATGGAACGATTTAATTAAAGATCGTCGCTACGCTCCTCGACATCCAAACTAAAATCTTAATAAAAATCCCACAATCTCCCAATCTATTTTTTATGGCCAAGGCCAGATTTTGATCTTATTGAATATACTGAGTTTTGCGTGTGAACAAAAAGGCTGAGTTGTCACGGCAAAACGCGATTTTTGGAAAAATTAGTTGTTTGGTCGTGCCGCAAAACCTTTTTGATAAAAAAACTTAAAAACTTTAAGTTCTAAACCGTAAACCCTCAACCTTTTATTATCTTTGTGCCGCATAATTTTTTCTAAAACCTATTATTATGACTATTAAAGATTTAAAACCAGCAGGTGTGTGGAATGCATTTTATTCGCTCACACAAATTCCACGTCCGTCAGGACATACTGAAAAAGTAGCCGCATTTCTTGTACAGTTTGCAAAAGAAAATGGTGCAGAAGCCAGAATAGATGAGGCTGGCAATGTGATAATGGAAGTTCCTGCAACAACTGGCTATGAAGACCGTGAGACGGTTATTCTTCAGGCTCACATGGATATGGTGCCGCAAAAGACTGCCGACAGCAATCATAATTTTGAAACAGACCCTATTGAGACATGGATTGACGGTGATTGGGTGAAAGCTAAAAACACTACCCTCGGAGCAGACGATGGTATGGGTATTGCAATAGCCATGGCAATAGTAGCCGACAAGTCTATCCCTCACGGACCGATAGAGGTTCTTATTACTCGCGATGAGGAAACAGGAATGTTTGGTGCGTTTGCTATGAAAGATGACGAACTGAAAGGCAATCTGCTGATAAACATCGATTCTGAAACTGAAGGCGAAATTACTATCGGCTGTGCTGGCGGTATGGACATAAACGTTGGCATGGAATATAAGGAAGAACCTTTACCTGCTGACTATAGTGCCTATAAGATTACTATCGGTGGTTTGCTTGGTGGTCACTCTGGACTGGAAATAAACCAAGGACGTGCAAATGCCAACAAACTGATGGCTCGCATACTCTATCAGGCAGTAAACAAATGCGGCGTACTCATCAGCACTTGGACTGGTGGAAACATGCGCAATGCCATACCTCGCGATGGTGAAGCCGTGGTTGCTGTGCCTAACGACAAGAAGGACTGTCTCGCAAAGATAGTAAGCACTCTTAAAGAAATTATTGCGGCAGAATATAAGGATATTGAAAAGCAAGGTTTTGCTATTGAATGCAAGGAATGCGACTTGCCTGCAACAATCATACCAGAACCAATAGGTGTGAACATTGTAAGTGCCGTTATGGCAGCACACGATGGAGTGTTGCGTTATATTCCTACTATTCCTGAAATAGTGGAAACATCATGTAATTTCTCAATCATCGAAATCGCTGGTGGAAAATTATCATTCTCACTGCTTGCTCGCAGTTCATCCGATACTATGAAGGAATTCCTTTGTGAGGAACTCACTGCATGTTTCAACATGGCAGGCATGTCGGTGAAACTCAGCGGAGGCTATAGCGGATGGAATCCTAATCCATCATCACCACTTGTGGCATTGATGAGCAAGGTATATAAAGACATGTATGGTGAGGATGCGAAAGTGCTGGTTGTTCATGCTGGGTTGGAGTGTGGTATTTTCGGACCTAAATATCCAAAAATGGACATGGCTTCAGTTGGTCCGACTTTGCTTTCACCTCACACACCAAATGAGCGTTGCTACATTCCTTCAGTTGAAAAGTCATTCAACTATATTTGCGAAGTGCTGAAAAGTGTGGGCACGAAGTAAGCATAGTGCTTTACGCAGTTGGAAATCTTAAATAAACAAAAATTATTTTGCGGGTAAGATGGATTTTGCTTACTTTTGCAAAAAATATAACATAACGTGACCTTGCGAGATGGGTATTTTGTATGTTGTTCCGACTCCTGTAGGCAATCTTGAGGACATGACCTTCAGGGCTGTAAGGATACTGAAAGAGGTGGATTTGGTGCTGGCAGAGGATACCCGTACCTCTGGGGTGCTGATGAAACATTACGAAATAAAAAATCGCTTGGTGTCACATCATAAGTTTAATGAGCACCAGACCGCAAAGGGCATTGTAGAGCAGTTGAAAGCAGGGCTGAACATTGCACTTGTGAGCGATGCTGGCACACCTGGAATCAGCGACCCAGGATTTCTGCTTGTCAGAGAGGCTGTGAAAGAAGGTGTCGAGGTGCAATGCCTACCAGGAGCAACTGCTTTTGTACCAGCCTTGGTTAGTTCGGGCTTACCAGACGACAGATTCTGCTTTGAAGGCTTTCTGCCGCAGAAAAAAGGACGCATGACTCGTTTGGAGAATTTGAAAGACGAGCAGCGCACAATGATATTCTATGAATCACCTTACCGACTGCTGAAGACATTGCAGCAGTTTGGTGAGGTTTTTGGAATGGATCGTCAGGTGAGTGTGGTTAGGGAAATATCGAAGGTTCACGAAGAAAGCGTGCGCGGAACGATAGAAGAGGTGGTGCAGCATTTCACTGACCATGAGCCGAAAGGCGAAATAGTGATAGTGGTCGGAGGTAATATAAAATGAAGTAAAATCCATATAAACTAATTAATAATATTGATTCGTATGAAAAAGTTAAAAACTCAAATTATCACAAATCAACTATCTATTGTACTATTGATGATTGTAACAATGTTGAGCAGTTGTGATGACAAGAAAACCGAAAGGGTGCTTGTTCCAATTGATACAAAAACGGACTCGTTACAGAACATCATTGCCCAGAAGGATAATGAAATCAACGACATGATGGGCACATTGAATGATATTCAGA
>JAZLEX010000245.1:0-8782 GCA_045615485.1 Prevotella sp. | reverse complement strand
TACGATGATGTAAACGAAATAATCTATATTTCTGCAGGCTATCTCAGCGAATATGGTTTTGGCGACTATTCACGGAATGGGTATGTTGTCCATTACGATACCGATGGCAATGCGCGTGGTATCTTGGGAGTTGGTGTAGTTCCAAGAGTGATGGTTCCTAATAAGTATTGGGTATATTGAAAAAGATTTTCGTTTTAGTTTTCGTTATTGTTATCGTTTTCGTTTCCTCCTGTGGTCACGGAAATGAACCGCCAACGTCAGATTCTGGGGATACTGTGGCTTTGAAATATGCCAAATTGCTTCAGATTGTCAAGCACAGCACTTCGACTGGGCTCAGCACAGGCTCTTATACTGAAGTAAGCATACTCAATCCATGGAAGCATGGCGAAGTCCTACATCGCTACTTGCTATCCCCTCATTTTCTGAATAAAGATGAGCTCGGCCAATCCGAAGCAACAGTTATTCAGACTCCGCTCAATCATCTGATAATTTATACGGCTGCCCATACTTGGTTGATGAATCAGCTTGGTGCAAGGCAGAACATCGCAGGAGTGTGCGACCGTTCCTATATCATTGCAAAATGGGCAAGACTGCTGAACGACTGTGGCAATGCCATGAATCCTGATGTGGAAAAAATCATTCAACTTAATCCCGATGGACTGATTCTGTCACCATTCGAGAATAGTGGTGGGTATGGAAAGGTTGAACAGTTGGGTGTACCAGTCATCGAAGCAGCCGACTATATGGAAACTTCTGCACTTGGACGGGCAGAATGGATGCTCTTCTATGGGATGCTTGTGGGAAAGGAAAAAGAAGCGATAAAACTATTCCGTTCTGTAGAAAAGAATTATAATAGTATCAAAGCTCAAAGTTCATCTGCCAAGGGAAAACAGACGGCTTCCGACTCTCAGCTCCCTACACTCAACAGCAAAAAGTATCATCCTCTTGTCATGGTCGATTTAAAACAGTCGTCGGCATGGTATGTGCCAGCTGGAGGTAGCACTCTTGGACGAATGATTACTGATGCAGGCGGAGAATATGCTTTTTCGGATGATAAGCGTAGTGGTAGTATTCCTTTTTCCTTTGAGACAATGCTTGAGAAGAACCATGATGCTGATGTTTGGCTGATAAAATATAATGGCAGTAAGGATATTACGTTGAATCAACTGAAACAAGACTTTGCAGGATACACACAGTTTGAGGCTTTCCGTTCAGACAATGTTTATGGATGTAATACCGATTATGTGCCTTTCTACGAGGAAGTACCTTTTCATCCCGATTGGTTATTGCAAGATTATGTAAAGATATTCAATCCTTCGACCCTTCGCCAAACTCAGGGCAAACTAAGCTCAGGAACCAATAATGCCAATCTACGATATTATAAAAAAGTTCAAAGTGGTGGTTAATAGGATGATTGATAAAACATATTTATTTGTAATAATAGCAAGCGCATTAACTATATTGTTTTTGCTGAATATCTTTTTAGGTGCGGTTGAGATTCCTTTCACTCAGGTCATGGCGGTATTGATGGGTGATAGTTCAAATGCCACTTGCTCTTATATCATTCTCAATTCACGTTTGCCGCAAGCATTAACGGCATTGCTTTGTGGTAGTGCTCTCGCAACTGCTGGTCTTTTGCTTCAAACTGTATTCAAGAATCCTCTTGCCGGCCCCGATATACTGGGAGTGAATTCAGGAGCAAGTCTTGGAGTGGCAGTGGTAATGTTGTTTTTCAGCGGAACGGTAAGTGCTGGGACAATAGTACTTTCTGGCTTTATTGCCGTACTCATAGCAGCTTTCATCGGGGCTATACTGGTAATGGCTTTAATATTGTTGTTTTCGCGATTTGTAAAGAGTAATGTAATGTTGCTGATTATTGGAATCATGGTAGGCTATCTTGCATCATCAGCTATTTCGTTGCTCAACTATTTTTCTACTGACGAAGGAGTGCAAAGTTATATAGTGTGGGGTATGGGTAATTTCTCTGGTGTCAGCATCGGACAGATGCCAGTATTTGCAAGCCTTATTCTTTTAGGCATGATTTGTGCCATTCTATTGATAAAACCATTAAACCTACTGCTATTAGGCGAATCTTATGCAGAAAATCTTGGGGTAAATATTCTGCGCACACGTAATCTGCTGCTTGTTGTCACAGGTTTGCTCAGTGCAGTTACAACCGCTTTTTGCGGTCCTATAGCTTTCATTGGACTTGCTGTTCCACATATTGCACGACTGTTGCTGCGTAGCGACAATCATCGCACATTATTACCAATGACAATTCTTTGTGGCGGTGGAGTGGCATTGGTTTGCAATCTTGTATGCTCATTACCTGGAGAACATGGACTGATACCGCTAAGTGCCGTCACACCATTCATAGGTGCCCCGATAATAATCTACATTATACTGAAATCCAGATAGGCTCGTGTAAACAAAAAAATCAAAAATGCAATTAATTTTGCTCTTTTGATTATTTTTTTATTTTTTCCTTTGCAAAAATTTGGCATACTGAAAAATGTTTGTTAATTTTGCAGCACTATTTTTATGCACTAATTATAAAAGTTATGTCCAAAGTTTTCAATTGCCGATTGTCAGTTGCCCGTTGCTGGTCGCACAGCGCTTATGTGAAATGGGGGGGGGGTATTATGTTAACAGTAAAACAGATTATTTTTGTTTCTGTTTTCGTTTTCGTTGTCACCGCATTGGTATCGTGTGGTAGTAAAGAGAATAACCAATCTGACGAGCAGACACAAGAACACAAAAGTGATGGTACCAATGGCAATTGGTGGTGAAATTGCTTTGGCACGATATTTGCAAATGAGGCAAGTATAGTGCAAAATTTAAACAAAACATCTAATTATGGCAAATAAAGGTAATATTGGGGTTACAACTGAGAACATCTTCCCCGTAATAAAAAAGTTTCTCTATAGCGATCATGAAATTTTCCTGCGCGAAATGGTTTCCAATGCAGTGGATGCCACTCAAAAACTCAAGACTCTTGCTAACAATGGTGAACTGAAAGATGAACTTGGTGATCTGACTATCCACATTGACGTGGATGAGAAGAATGGCACTTTGACCATTTCCGACAAGGGTATCGGTATGACTGAGGAGGAGATTGACAAATACATTAACCAGATTGCTTTTTCTGGGGCAAACGATTTTCTTGACAAATACAAGGACACTGCAAATGGCATAATCGGCCATTTCGGTTTAGGTTTCTATTCGGCTTTCATGGTGAGCAAAAAGGTGGAAATAATCACAAAAAGCTATCGCGAAGACGCACAGGCTGTGGAATGGAGTTGTGATGGAAGCCCTGAATTTGAAATCAAGGATGCCAAAAAGTCAGAACGTGGCACAGACATAGTGCTCCACATTGATGACGACTGCAAGGAGTTTCTTGACAAAAACCGCATACTGCAACTGCTTGGCAAATACTGCAAGTTCTTGCCAGTGCCAATTGCATGCGGAAAGAAGACAGAATGGAAGGATGGCAAGAGCGTTGAAACGGAAGAAGATAATATCATAAATTCAAAAGAACCTCTGTGGACAAAAGCACCTTCTATGCTGAAGGATGAGGACTACAAGGATTTCTATCGCTATCTCTATCCTTATAGCGATGAACCGCTGTTCTGGATTCATCTGAATGTGGATTATCCGTTCAATCTTACGGGTATTCTTTATTTCCCACGTGTTAGCAGTAATTTAGACCTACAAAAGAACAAGATTCAACTTTATTGCAACAATGTGTTTGTTACCGATCAGGTAGAAGGTATTGTACCAGAATTTCTCACCTTGCTTCATGGTGTGATTGATTCGCCAGACATTCCATTGAACGTGAGCCGCAGTTATCTGCAAAGTGATGCTAACGTGAAGAAGATTTCAACCTACATCACAAAGAAAGTCTCCGACCGCCTGAATTCCATTTTCAAGGAAAACCGCAAGGAATACGAAGAGAAATGGGACAACCTGAAATTATTTATCAACTACGGAATGCTGTCACAGGAAGATTTCTTCGATAAGGCAAAGGAATATGCTCTGTTCAAAGATGTTGACGGCAAGTATTTCACATACGATGAATACAAAGCCCTGATTACTGCTGAGCAGACCGACAAGGACGATAATCTGATTTATCTCTATGCCACCAATAAGGACGAGCAATATAGTTACATTGAAGCTGCAACAAACAAAGGTTATAGTGTACTGATGATGGATGGCGACCTTGACGTGGCACTTATCGGACTGCTTGAACAAAAATTTGAAAAGAGCCGTTTCAGCAGAGTAGATAGCGACATTCTTTCCCACTTAATAAATAAGGTGAAGGAGGCTAAAGATAACGATGGTTCGACAAGCTCACCACAGGCTCACGAAAACGAAAACAAAAAGGAAGAAGAACCAATAGTAAAAGCTTTCAAAGAAGCATTGCCAAAGATTGACAAGATAGAATTCACTGTGCAGCTTGAGGCAATGGGCGAGTCTTCTTATCCTGTGCTGATGACTCAAAGCGAGTACATGCGCAGAATGAAGGATGTGAGCCGTTTCCAGAGTGGAATGAATTTCTATGGTCAGATGCCTGATATGTATTCCATTGTGCTCAATAAAGACCACAAGTTGATAAAACAATTGTCAACTCTCACCGACTTTAAGGACAACAAGGAAATATCACAGCTTATCGACCTTGCCCTTCTCCAGAACGGATTGCTCAAGGGTGCAGCACTGAACGAATTTCTTAAACGTAGTTTTGACATTTTAAAATAATGAAAAATCATCAATTATCAATCATGCGAAGCCTTTTGTGCTTGGCAATTATGTGCGTCGGAATTGCTGCACACGCCTGTACAAATTTCCTGATTGGCAAAAATGCCTCTAAGGACGGTAGTGTGTTTGTGACATACAATGCCGACAGCTACGGAATGTATGGCGACCTTTACCGACACGTTGGCAGCAAACACGAAAAAGGCGAGGTGAGAAAGGTTATAGAGTGGGACACAAACAAATTCTTAGGAACAATCCCACAGGCTTCTGTCACTTACAATGTAATCGGCCAGATGAATGAAAATCAGGTTAGCGTCTGCGAGACTACCTTTGGGGGTAGGGAAGAACTGGTGGATACTACTGGAAAAATGGACTATGGTGCAATGATGCACATAGCTCTTGAGCGTAGTCGTACAGCCCGTGAGGCTTTGAAGGTGATGACATCATTGGCAGAGGATTATGGCTATTGCAGCGAGGGTGAGACCTTCTCTATTTGCGACAAGAATGAAATGTGGCTGCTGGAGATGGTCGGAAAAGGTGCTGGCAACAAGGGTGCTTGGTGGGTAGCAGTAAGAATACCCGACGATTGCATCTGCGCACATGCCAACCAAAGCCGTATAACAAAATTTCTCAAACTCTATCCTTCAAAGGACGTGCTCTATAGCAAGGGCATGATAAAATTTGCGAAGGAAAAAGGTTATTTTACAGGCGACGATAAGGATTTCAGTTTCCGTGATGCCTTTGCTCCAAGCGATTTCAGTACAAACCGCTATTGCGAGGCAAGGGTGTGGAGCTTTTTCAATCATCATGTCGATGGTATGGAGAAATATATCAAATATGTCATGGGCGAAAAGGAAAACCTGAACGAGGAAATGCCCCTTTATGTTGTACCGAAAGAAAAAGTCTCTCTGCAGGATTTAAGAGCCGACATGCGTGATCATTACGAAGGCACCTACTTTGATGTCACAAAAGATGCTGGCGCAGGTGGCTTTGAAATGCCATACCGTCCGTCACCACTTTCAAAAAAGATTATGCTAGATGGCAAGGAAACCGAAGTGTTCAACGAGCGTCCAACTTCAACCCAGCAGACAGGATTCAGTTTCATCGGTCAGATGAGAGAATGGCTGCCAGATGCAGTAGGAGGTATTGTTTGGTGGACAAACGATGACGCAAATATGGCAGTCTATACTCCACTTTATTGCTGTATGACAAAAGTCCCTGATTGCTATGTGCGCAAAGAGGGTAGGCAGGACGAAGTTACATTCAGTTGGAATTCTGCTTTCTGGCTCGAAAATCTTGTTGCAAACATGGTGTATCCTTATTACTCAAAAATGTTTCCCGACCTGAAAGCAAAGCGCGATACACTGGAAAACAAGTTCGACAGAAGTCTGCCAATAATTGAGCAGTTGGCATGCAAGGAAATTGATAAGGCACAGGCCTTGCTTACTACAACATCAATGAGTTGTGTAAACGAGATGATGGATGTTTGGAAAAAATTGTTTGAATATTTGGTAGTAAGGCATAACGACATGGTGACAAAGCCAGTCGATGACAACGGTAAGTTCAAGCGTACAAAATATGGCTTTGGCGAATCAGTTGTCCGCCCAGGCTATTCAGAAAACTTCTGGCACAAAGTGCTGAAAGATTCTGACAATAAGTATATCATCAAGCAATAATAGGCTAATTACTATCCAGAAAATCCGGAATCCCCGGAAAATCCGGAATCCCCGGAAAATCCGGAAAATCCGGAAAATCCGGAAAGTCCGAAAAAAACCACAAACAAAAAAAATAAAAAAAAAATATGAACCAGGAATTATTGAAACAATGTATGGATGTGGCTCAGGTATGGGCTACCGACCCAGTCTTTGATGCCGAAACTCGTGAATCGGTTAAACAGATGATGAACGATGAGGACAAATCGCTGCTCATCGATAGTTTTTATCAGACACTCGAATTTGGAACGGGCGGACTGCGTGGCATTATGGGACCAGGCACAAACCGTATGAATATCTATACCGTTGGTACAGCTACACAGGGACTTGCAAATTATCTGAAAAAGAATTTTGCTGATCGCGAAAAGATTAGTATTGTCGTAGGTGTTGATTGCCGCAACAATTCAGATGTCTTTGCAGAGCGAGTTGCCGACATAATGGCTGCCAATGGCATTTATGTCTATCTGTTTGAAGATATGCGACCTACCCCAGAAGTCAGCTTTGCCATACGCCATCTGAAATGCCAGAGTGGTGTCAACATCACAGCTTCCCACAATCCTCGTGAATACAATGGCTACAAGGCTTATTGGGAAGACGGAGCACAAGTGCTCACTCCTCACGACAAGGGCATAATTGAAGAAGTAGCAAAATGTGGCTATTCTGATGTGAAGACAGGCGGTGACAAGAAATATATCACTATCATAGGCAAGGAAGTAGATGATGCCTATATGGAAGCAGTGCATACGCTTTCTATCGACCCAGAAGCTATCAAGCGACAGAAGGACATGGGAATCGTATATACTCCTTTGCATGGAGCAGGTATGATGATGGTGCCAAAAGCATTGAAGATGTGGGGCTTTGAAAATGTCAACTGTGTACCAGAACAGATGGTAAAAGATGGCAATTTCCCTACTGTAGTGTCACCAAATCCTGAAAACGCCGAAGCATTGACACTTGCAGTGAAACTGGCAAAAGAAATCAATGCCGATATTGTCATGGCATCCGACCCTGATGCCGACCGCATAGCAATGGCTTGCAAGAACAACAAAGGAGAATGGCAGATAGTCAATGGCAACCAGACAATGCTGATATTCCTTTACTACATCATCAAGAACCGCGTTGACAAGAATCTGATGAAAGGCGACGAGTTCATCGTAAAGACTATTGTAACAACAGAAATGGTAAAGAAAGTTGCCGACAAGTATCATATAGAAATGCGCGACTGCTACACGGGTTTCAAGTGGATTGCTCACGAGATAGCTGTCAGCGAAGGTGTGAAGAAATACATCGGAGGTGGTGAGGAAAGTTTCGGATTTCTTGCAGAGGATTTCTGCCGCGATAAGGATTCTCCTTCTGCATGTTGCCTATTGGCTGAGATTTGTGCATGGGCAAAAGACCAAGGCAAGAGCCTTTGGGATATCCTCATGGATGTCTATATGGAATATGGTTTTTCATATAATAAGGCAGTAAATGTGGTTCGTCCAGGCAAGTCTGGTGCAGATGAAATCAAGCAGATGATGGAAAATTTCCGCAACAATGCTCCAAAAGTAATAGCAGGCAGCCCTGTCAGAATTTATAAAGATTTCCGTTCACTGAAGATGACCGAGAATGGCGTTCAGACCGATATCGTAATGCCTGATACAAGCAATGTGTTGCAGTATTTCTGTGAAGACGGCACAAAGGTCAGTGTCCGTCCATCAGGAACCGAACCGAAAATCAAGTTCTACATTGAGGTGAATGGTGTGATGGCTTCACCAGACGAATACGATGCCGCATGCGTGGAAGCCGACAAGAAAGCAACCGACATATTGTCATCACTCGGAATTAATTAAGGATTGCCGATTCAATTACGTGGTGTTGCACTACGCTATATTGAGAACTTTTTCAGTGCTTTCTGCTCTCGTTTGTCGTCAGTAGTCAGCGTCAGCCGTCAGCGTCAGAGTCAGTAGTCATCATCGTTCAAAAAGTTCAAAAATCGCGTTTAGCCCATAGAAATCATAGAAAACATAGAAATTTTAACAGAAATTAATCAATTTGACGCAAAAACGTAACTACTCAGCCTTTTCAGTTGGTCGTTTATGGTTATCGGAGTATTTCTAAATTGTACATTGTAAATTGTAAATTGTAAATTGTAAATTGAATTATGTCGCCCATACAGGGCTTAAATGAGATAACATCCTAATACACAGGGTTAATCACCCTGTGCTATGTTATACCGTCCTTTGACTTTTGTCTTCCAATGTCGCGACTCGGCATAGTCAAAACGAGTTTTGCCTCTGCTCTCACTGCTCCATTGGTTCAGGACTTATGTGATAAAA
>JAZLEX010000244.1:0-3942 GCA_045615485.1 Prevotella sp. | reverse complement strand
GATAAAAATCTAATTCCACATTCCTAATTGTACATTGTGATTGTAAATTTTATTTGACATTGGAAGTATTTTGATCTAAATTTCAGGTTTCGCTATTGGTATAACACATCACCCTTGTTAAAATAGCTGAGTTGTTACCAGTAACTACCCTGGGTGAGGCTGACAACAAGGGGGGGCATGCGCTAATGACCGATTTAGGTAAACCACAAAAGTCAAAAAAGTCAATGATAATTGCACATGATACATGATTCTATCTTCTGCCGCCGCTACCGAAACTGCCAGCGCTGCGTGAAGAAGAGGAACTCATTGATGAACTACCCACGCTGCGGCTTGAACCACCCATACTGCGGCTTGAACTACTCACGCTACGGCTTGAACTGCCTGTGCTCATTCTTCTTCCAGAACTCATACTACTACTTGGACGCATGCTGCTTCCTGTACTCCTGCTCATATTGCCAAATGAACTTACCCCACGGGTAGTACCTGAATTGCTGCGCATGGTACTGCTGTTTGCTGAACTGCGCATAGTTGAACTCAAGGATGAACTGCGAGAACTACCAAAACTGCTATTGCTGCGAGAGCCAGTGCTTCCACTGCTACCGACTGACCTATTGCCACCACTGGTGAATCCTGATGAGCTACCACGACGGTTTGAGGTTGCTGCATGATTATATGTCTTACCATTCCAATTGTCACGCATTCCGTTTGCTACATATCTGTCGCCACGATTGCTGACGTTGACATTGACATTAACGTTGACAAATGTCCTGCCATGATACCAGCCTGGCCCAGAGTGATGCCTCCAACAATGTTCTCCGCGATAGGTTGCCCAGCATCTTGGACGATCGAAATAGCACCAGCCACGGTCTGGGTAGCGTGCATATATACGGAAATGCCAGTAGCCGCAATCCCAATACAATGGGCGATAGAAATAGAGTGCATCGCAGAACATTGAATATTGCCAGCTCAGCAGTACATAGGCTAAATCACGATTTCTGCGTTCCCAGTATTCGCTATATACCTCATCAGCAGTTGTAACTCCCATAAGATAATCAAGGTTTATCTCGTAGGCTGCATCATATTGTTCTGGAGAGAGATTCAGTTCATACGCCATTTTATCTGTCAGGAACAGCGCCTGCTCACGAGCATTTTCATAACTCATTGCTTCTGCATTTACTGAAAGTGTCATCAGTGCTGTTAATGCTATCAAATACTTTTTCATAATGGTTTTGGGGTTATGTTTTACATTTTATATTTTATATTTTACATTTTATATTTTACATTTGTATGAGCGTCAAAGTAATCATAACTATACAACATACAATATAAACAATACAACATTTAGTTTTGTTTCGACGGTGCAAAAGTAAATTAAAAAATCATAACAAAATAAGGATTTTTCCTACTTATTGTAGGATTTTCCCTAAATTTTATTTACCTTTGCGGCATGTTTCGGAAAACTATTGCTATTATAACATTTGTTATGTGCCTGCCAATCATTGATCTTCAATCATTTGCAGGTGAGAATGGCGTTTTCAGTAATTTAAATTATTCCACAGAACTCCAAGCCGATTTCTCATGTGGTGAACACAACCCTTTATGGCTTAATGCGAACAAATATGGGCTGAGTTCGATTGAGAACAATAACGGATATTTCAGGGGTGGTGTTTTCAGGAATATCAATTGTGATTCCATCAGGAGATGGGGAATAGGGTATGGAGTAGATTTAGTTGTCCCTATTAACTATACGTCCAAATTCATTGTCCAGCAAGCATATTTTGAGGGCAAGTGGCTTAAAGGGCGTTTGACGATAGGTAGCAAGCAACAACCTATGAATCTAAAAAATCAAGAATTGTCGAGCGGTTCGCAGACTTTAGGCATAAATGCACGTCCTTTCCCTGAAATCAGAGTTGCACTAAACGATTACTGGAATATTCCTGGATTTAAAAACTGGTTATCATTCCGAGGTCATCTGGCATACGGCATCCAGACCGATGACTGCTGGCAGACTGATTTTACGGCAGAAAAGAGCAGATATACGGAACACACATTATATCATAGCAAATCTGGTTTCCTGAAAATAGGGCATGACAATAAGCCGCTGCAATTTGAATTCGGATTGGAAATGGGTTGTCAATTTGGCGGTACATCCTACAGATTCGATAATGATGGCAACAAGATGAAATGTCTAAACGACCAGAGCATAGCTGCTTTTTGGCATGCCCTGGTCCCAAATTCTGGTGGTGCAGGCGATATTGGAGAAGGAGTCTATGCAAATACTGAAGGCAATCACACTGGCAGTTGGATGGCTCGACTCACATATAAGGGCAGCAACTGGAAAATATCCGCATACATGGATCATTATTTTGAAGACCATTCACAAATGCTGTTCGCCGACTATGACGGATATGGCACTGGTGCAGACTGGGATGTCAAGAAAAGCAACCGTTTTCTACTTTATAAATTCAAGGATTGCATGTGGGGATTGGAGACCACTGTGCCAAAAAATCCGTTTGTAAGTTCCATCGTTGCAGAATATGTTTATACAAAAGACCAGAGCAGTCCAATATATCACGACCACACATCTTCAATGCCTGACCATATAGCAGGAAGAGACAACTATTACAACCATTATATCTTTACAGGGTGGCAGCATTGGGGACAAGTTATTGGAAATCCGCTTTATCTGTCACCTATTTATAATAATGATGGATTGATAATGGTTGAAAACAATCGCTTTTGGGCATGGCACTTTGGCATCAGCGGCAATCCATCCGCAAATATTCACTACCGACTTTTATCCACATGGCAAAAAGGTTGGGGAACTTACGATTTTCCTTATCGCAACCCTAAAAAGAATTTCAGTTTTCTGGCAGAAGCTACATTCAACTGCTCAAAGTTGTTAAAGAACAAGGGATGGTCAGTAAAAGGAGCTTTTGCAATTGATAAAGGTTCCCTGCTTGGCGACAACACAGGTTTTCAATTCACCATAACCAAAGCTGGACGGTTGTAAGGTTTTACGGTTGAAACTCAGGAGTTAAGGAGTTAAGAAGTTAAAGGAGTTAAGACATAAGCCTTGCGGATTAAATTGTAAATCGTAAATAGTAAATTGCTATGAATTATAAATTACAACTTATCGTTTTCGTTATCGCCTTCGTTATCGTCTGCTCATCATGCGACAATCACCATTCCAGCAATGGCAAATTAGACGGATTCTGGCAAATGACCAATATAGAATGCTTTGGCAATTGCAAAAAAACGGATTTCTACAATCTTCCTATGTATTGGGCAGTTCAAGTAGATTTGCTCAACGTCAGGCATGAACAAACTACATACGGTCTGTGGTTCCGTTTCAAACAGACAAAAGATTCGCTGATTATTTCCGAACCATATATTAATAATCGTGATTCCAGCGATATAAAAATCACAGAAGCAGCACTACTCTGCCCATACGGCATCTATCATCTTAAAGAAGGCTTTGCCATAGAAAGTCTCACCAACTCTGCAATGATTCTTAAATCAGACAGCGTAAGACTTGCATTTAGGAAATACTAAGGTTAAAATAATTTACAGATTTACGAATTTACAATTTAGGTGTGTTCTATAAATTGTAAAATGATATGAACTCTTATGGTAGCCTTCGTGTTGACTATTGTCTTCTTCCTTGTGCTTCGCATCCTTTGGACTCGCGCTCCGCGTCTCGCGACCTTCCTTCGGAACGTTCGCACCTCGGCATAATGAAAGCAAGCTTTCCCTCTGCTCTCCCTTCGACTTGGCTCAGGGTAAACTATTTGTCGTCAGTTGGATGCTTTCAGTTTCTTTTTGGCATCTTCCTCTGCTTAAATCAATTGATTGCATCGACTCGCCCCACGCTCGGCATAATCTAAGTGAACTTAGCTTCTGCACTTGCTCAATGCGAGTTGCATAGTAAACTATGCGCTT
>JAZLEX010000243.1:0-18550 GCA_045615485.1 Prevotella sp. | reverse complement strand
CGTTCTGACCGTTGATGTAACCTTCAGCTTCGTAAGGAAGAGCCTTCATTGTCTCTTCATCAACTACGAATGTACGGCGGTTACCCTTATTTGCCCATACGTCAAGCTTGAGAACACCTTCCTTTGCTACAGCGAACTTGTAGTAAAGACCCATCTTTGGCAGACCGTTAGAACCGTCTGACATGTAGTATGTCCATGCTGGAACAAATGAATATGTTCCCTGATTTTCAGAATACTTCTTCTCATAGCCCATTACTACTGCAGGATTACCTGAACCCTGGATGTAAGAGAACTTGATGTCGCCCTGATTCTTAGCTTCCCATTTTGCATCGTTGTAACCTGCTGTCCAACCTGAGAATTCTTCTGTTTCTTCACAAGGAACATCCTTAGGATTTGCTGCACTTACAGCTGTCATCAATACGTTGTCTGATTGTACCATGATTGTTGACTGACCGTCAACTGCATTTGTAGCAACGCCACCTTCGCCAACTATGCTTGCGATAGGTTCCATGATTGTCTTGTCTTCGAGGATTGCAACATACTTGTCGCCTTCAACTACGAAAGGAGCAGGACCATCAACTAATTTGAAGATAGAAACCTGAGCAACATAAATGTCGCCTACGAAATTACCCATGCTAAATACAAGACGTTTGCCATCTGCACCTGTGCAAGAGCCGTTAACAACCAATTCCTGCCAGTCTTTTGTAGCTTTCAAAGCAGGGAAATCACCACAGCTGCTGTATGATGAAGGATTCTGGAACTGACAAGGAATGTTGTATGCATCAGATGCCTTAGCCATCATCTTTATTCTATAGTCCTGACCTACTTCAAAAGGTTCTGCAAAGTCGTAAGCAAACTGAACGTCCCAAGAGTTGCCAGATGTTGAGTTAGAGAGTTTGTAGCAATCCTTACCATCAACATTTGTGATTTCTCTTGCAAATCCAGTTCCCCAACCACCTAATTGGTTATTTGCAGGAGTGTCCTGGAAAACAAGAACTTCTGTCTTCTCAACTGGTGCGGCCTCATCTTTTTCAAGAATTACGTATGCTACATAGATGTCACCAACGAAATCACCTATGCTAAACACCATACGCTTACCATCAGGTGCATTACATACAACCGATGCAGTAAGTTCCTGCCAATCAGTTGTCAGAGCAAAGTTTGGAAAATAACCACAAGATGAATAGTCCGATGAGTTTTGCAGACCAACACTCATGCTGTAAGCAGCTGAAGCCTTAACTTTAATCTTCAGGTTGTACTTTGCATCAACCTCGAAAGCATTTGCCAAATCATAAGCAAACTGAACATCCCAAGGATTAGCTTTAGTTGTAGTAGAGATGTGATAGCATGAAATGCCGTCAACAGTTGTTGCTTCTTTAGCGAAGCCGTTTCCCCAACCAATCATGTGATTAGTTGCAGGAGTGTCGTTAAGCAATTCTGCTGCATTAATACTAAGCACAGCGAAGAGTGCAATAGCGAAAGTAAATAATTTCTTCATAAATTTTTGTTTTAGAAGGTTAATAAATAAATTTTAGAAAAATAATTGGTTCTATGATTTCTTTAGTCGTTCAAGACTTTCCTTGATGGCTGCGATTTTTGTTTCGCTGTCGGCTTTCTTCTTGCGTTCGAGAGCTACTACCTGCTCAGGGGCATTGGCAACAAATTTCTCATTTGAGAGTTTTTTCTCGATTCCAAACAGGAAGCCTTCAAGATGTTTCAGCTGCGCTTCAAGTTTTTCGATTTCAGCATCAACATCCATAAACTGCCCGACTGGTACGGCAAATTCCATTGTACCAACCATGAAGGTTGAAGCATTCTCATCCTTGCTATCCACTTTTTTGATTTCGTTCAGATTAGCCATTTTCCTGACAAGTGCTTCACTTGAAGGTTGGAGAGTTGCGTTAAGGATTTCCAATGTCAAAGCTTCTTTTGGAGGGATATTCTTGGTATTGCGCACAGCACGCACACCAGCAATAATCTGCTTGATGATTTCCGTGTCGGCAAGCAATTGCTTTTCTTCGTCAGTTACATTTTCGAGTTTTAATGTTGCCGTCATGATTGACTCCACTTCATCGCAGCCTTTCACCTGCTGATAGAGTTCTTCGGTAATGAATGGCATGAACGGATGTAGAATCTTCATCAATGTCTCAAAGAAAGATAATGTTGCCTTGTATGTTTCCTCATCTATTGGTTGCTGGTAGGCTGGTTTTATCATTTCTAAATACCATCCTGAGAATTCGTCGGTAAAGAGTTTGAAGGCAGCCATAAGTGCTTCGCTCAATCTGTATTTTGAATACAAATCTTCAATCTCAACTGTCTGTTCCTTGAGTTTGGCTGTAAACCAATCGATTGCCATCGCATTTGTAAGATTCTTCTCAACAAGTTTTTCAACCTCCCACCCTTTTACAAGTCGGAAGGCATTCCAAATCTTATTGCAGAATGCTGCGCCTTGCTGACAGAGAGCCTCATCAAACAGAATATCGTTTCCTGCAGGAGCAGAAAGAAGCATACCCATACGGACACCATCGGCACCGAATTTTTCAATCAGTTCGAGTGGGTCAGGCGAATTGCCAAGCGACTTACTCATCTTGCGGCCAATCTTGTCGCGTACGATTCCTGTGAAATAAACATCCTTGAATGGGAATGTTCTCAAATACTCATTCCCTGACATTATCATACGCGCCACCCAGAAGAAAATAATATCAGGGGCAGTTACAAGACACGATGTAGGATAATAGTAATTTATTTCGTCATTACCAGGATTGTTTATGCCATCGAACAGGCTGATAGGCCACAGCCAACTTGAGAACCAAGTGTCGAGCGAGTCTTCGTCCTGTCGCAAATCGTCAACCGAAACAACTTTGCTTCCTTTAGCCTGAGCAAGTTTCAGGGCTTCTTCTTTTGTCTCGGCAACAACAAAGCCACCTTCAGGCATATAATATGCAGGAATACGATGTCCCCACCACAATTGGCGGCTGATGCACCAATCCTTTATGTTTTCAAGCCAATTCTTGTAAGTTACCTTATATTTTGCGGGATAAAAACGGATTTCATCATTCATTACAGGTGGCAAAGCCATGTCGGCAAAATGCTTCATCGACAGGAACCATTGCATGGAGAGTTTCGGTTCGATAGGCACACCTGTCCGTTCAGAACAGCCCACCTTATTTATATAATCTTCAACCTTTTCGAGCAGACCTGCTTTTTCGAGGTCGATTGTAATCTGTTTGCGCACATCGAAACGATCCATGCCCACATACATGCCTGCTGCCTCGGAAAGCGTTCCGTTGTCGTTGAAAATATCAATGCTATCCAGATTGTGCTTGTCGCCGAGCATATAGTCGTTGACATCATGTGCAGGCGTAACCTTCAGACAGCCTGTTCCAAATTCAATGTCAACATATTCGTCCTCAATAACAGGGATTACACGGTTTACCAATGGCACAATCACTTTTTTGCCCTTGAGCCATTCATTTTTCGGGTCGTTTGGATTTATGCACATGGCTGTGTCGCCCATAATAGTCTCTGGGCGTGTTGTTGCCACAACAGCATACCTATCCTCACCTTCCACATAGTAGCGCAGATAATACAATTTGCTCTGCTCCTCCTTATAGATAACCTCTTCATCAGACAGAGCCGTAAGTGCTTTCGGATCCCAGTTGACCATTCGCACACCACGATAGATAAGTCCTTTGTTGAAAAGGTCAACAAAAACTTTTATTACGCTTTCTGAACGTTCCTTATCCATTGTGAAGGCTGTACGATCCCAGTCGCACGATGCACCAAGCTTTCGCAACTGTTTAAGGATTATTCCTCCATGCTCATCGGTCCATGCCCATGCATGTTTCAAAAATTCATCACGAGTGAGATCTGTTTTCTTGATACCCTGTTCTGCAAGCCTGTTCACAACCTTGGCTTCAGTTGCAATACTTGCATGGTCAGTACCTGGAACCCAGCATGCGTTTTTACCATCCATGCGAGCCTTACGCACCAGAATATCTTGAATTGTATTGTTCAGCATGTGTCCCATGTGGAGCACACCAGTAACATTTGGTGGAGGAATAACTATTGTATAAGGCTGCCGTCCATCTGGTTTCGATGAGAACAACTTATTATCCAACCAATATTGGTACCATTTACTTTCTACTTCTTTAGGATTATAATTTTTAGTTAATTCCATAATTCATTTTTGTTCAGCCGCAAAGGTAAGAAAAAACTTTGTTTTTTAATTGATAATTGACAATTGATAATTGATAATTAAGATTATTTAACTTATCCTACTACCAAAGGTAACTGGTTTTCGGTTGTGGGTTATAGGTTTTAGGTTATGGAGTATTAACCGAAAACCGTCTGTTCTCCCACTTATCTCCCACTTATCTCCCACTGACTTCCCACTTACGGTGGGAGTAGTGTAGGAATTTTGTAGTTAATAAGTGGGTAATATCATAAAGATATTAGGAGCAACGTGGGCAGAATCACCTTCTGCCGGTTGCAATACAATTTTTTTAGAATTGCGCTGCAAAGGTACGACAGCCGAAATGCGGTCTAAAGAAAATGGGAAAATTTTTTTTGTTTTTGGGAAAAAAAATTTTACACTGACTCTGACACTGACTACTGACTCTGACTTAATCCCTCCATTGTCATGATTGTCATTGTCACGATTGTCAAAATCATTTTTGGAATAAAAAAAAGTCCAAAAGTAATATATAAAATAATATTTTATTATTTTATATATACTTTTGAGCAGAAAAGAGTTTTGATTTTTCATTTTGACAATCTTGACAATGACAATCTTGACAACGTAAATTAAAATACAATTGATAATCAGTTGTTTAGAAAAATTGATTTTGACAATGAAAGCCAAAACCAGCAAAACCCCATGTGAAAAATCCGCAAAAAAACATGAAAAAACCGTAAATTTGCAATCGAATAGCGTGATTTTACGACAAAGAAAAAACGAGAAAATGTTATTTTTTTTATTGTTTTCATTATTTTTTTTAAAAAATATTTGTTTTTTCCGAAATTTTTGCTAATTTTGCAGCCTAATATGCGTTTTTACTAAATATTGGCGAAATTACAAATTATAGGTATAAAGTTATAAGACACTATAAAAGAAATGATTATGAAGAAAAAGATTACTTTGATGTTGAGCATGCTTTTCCTGTTTTTCGGAACGGCAATGGCTCAGACTAAGGTAAGCGGAACTGTAGTAGAGGCTGGAACAAACGAGCCTATCATTGGTGCTTCTGTCATGATTCAAGGCGGTAAGACTGGTACGGTTACTGACATAAACGGTAACTTTAACATCACCGTTCCTGCAAAACAGAAGATTACAATCAGTTACGTCGGAATGAAATCGGTTACGCTTTCACCTAAGTCAAAAATGCAAATCGTGCTTGAACCTGATGTAACAGTTATACAGGACGTTGTTGTAACTGGTATGCAGAAAATGGACAAGCGTTTGTTTACAGGTGCTACGACCAAGGTTGAAGCAGACAAGGTTAAACTTGATGGTGTAGCAGACGTGAGCCGTTCACTTGAAGGTCGCGTTGCCGGTGTGTCGGTACAGAACGTTTCTGGTACATTCGGTACAGCTCCTAAGATTCGTGTACGTGGTGCTACATCTATCTATGGTAGTTCAAAACCTTTGTGGGTTGTTGACGGTGTGATTATGGAAGATGTTACAGAAGTATCTGCCGACCAGCTTTCATCTGGCGATGCCGTAACTCTGATTTCATCCGCAATTGCAGGTTTGAACTCGGACGATATTGAAAGTTTCCAGATTCTGAAGGATGGTAGTGCTACTTCTATCTATGGTGCACGAGCAATGGCTGGTGTCATCGTAATCACCACCAAGAAAGGTAAGGCTGGACAGAACAGCATCAACTACACAGGTGAATTTACCATGCGTCTGAAACCAAGCTATTCACAATTCAATATCATGAACTCTCAGGAGCAGATGGGTGTGTACAAGGAAATGTACAACAACGGCTGGCTGAACTTTGAAAGCTCATACCGCAGAAGTTCAAGCGGTGTGTATGGAAAGATGTATCAGTTGATGAACACATACGACCCTATCACTGGTCAGTATGGTTTGCCTAATACTCCAGAAGCAATGAACCAGTATCTGCAGGAAGCTGAAATGCGCAACACAAACTGGTTTGACCTGTTGTTCAGCAATGCCATCCAGCAGAACCATTCAGTCAGCATGTCAAGTGGTACGGAAAAAGCACAGTATTATACTTCCTTGTCACTTATGACCGACCCAGGATGGTCGAAGAAAAGCAAGGTGCAGCGCTATACAGCCAACATCAATGCAAACTATAATGTCAGCAAGAAGGTGACAGTCAACTTGATTGGTAACGCATCATACCGTAAGCAGGAAGCTCCTGGTACACTCAGCGCTTCAACCAACTCGCTTACTGGTGAGGTTAGCCGTAACTTCGACATCAACCCATATTCATACGCTATCAATTCATCACGTACGCTCGACCCTAATGCGTTCTACACAAGAAACTACGCCGACTTCAACATCTTCCATGAATTGGACAACAACTACATGGATCTCGACGTAATGGATTTCAAGGTTCAGGCAGAATTGAAATATAAGCCAGTAAGAACCGTAGAACTCTCTGCAATTGCATCTTACAAATATGCAAACTCCATGCAGCAGCATTATATAAAGGAATATTCAAACCAGGCTCTTGCCTATCGCGCAATGGACGATGCTACGATGCGCGACTCCAACCCTTGGCTCTATACAGACCCTGACGATGCAAACTCACTTCCTATTTCTGTATTGGAAAAGGGTGGTTTCTATAAAGAGTCAAAGAACAAGATGAATGGTTGGACGGTTCGTGCTACAGCCAACTACAACGACGCCTTCGGACAGGATACACACATCGTGAACCTGTTTGGTGGTCTTGAAATAAATGAAATCAATCGTAACGCATCTTCATGGGAAGGTGTAGGTATGCAGTACGAAATGGGATACCTTCCTATCTACGACTACAAATATTTCAAACAGAGTTCAGAAGAAAACTCTCTTTACTATGGTTTAGGAAACTCCTATTCACGTGAAGCAGCATTCTTTGCAAATGCAAACTATTCTTACAAGGGACGCTATTCATTAAACGGAACAGTACGCTACGAAGGTAGCAACCGCCTTGGAAAAGCCCGCAGCGCACGTTGGCTGCCTACATGGAACGTTTCAGCCGCATGGAACGCACATGAGGAAAGCTGGTTTGAGAAATTCAATAAGGTGCTTTCACACTTTACACTCCGTGGTTCTTACTCACTTACAGGTGATAAGCCTGCTGTTGTAAACGCACAGATGATTATCAATAGTACAAACCCTTGGCGTGCATTCAGTTCCGACAAAGAGTCTGCACTCTATATTTCACAATTCCCTAACCCAAGTCTGACATACGAAAAGAAGCATGAGTTCAACTTAGGTCTCGATGCAGGTTTCCTCAACAACAGGATTAGCTTAGGTTTCGATATCTACTGGCGTAACAACTACGACCTCATCGGTCCGATGAACACAGCAGGCTATTCTGGTGCGATTACATTCTATCCAAACATCGCAGACATGAAGTCAAACGGTGAAGAATTATCAATCTCAACAAAGAATATTGTAAGCAAGGATTTCCAATGGAATACAGACTTCATTTTCTCACATGTTAAGACAAAGGTTACAGACCTCCAGTCAACAGGTACTCAGATTTATGAAATGGTAACAGGTACAGGCTTTACTAAGGAAGGTTATCCTTACCGTTCACTCTTCTCAATCGATTATCAGGGACTGAACAATAGCGGTTATCCAACATTCATCAATCAGGAAGGCGATCTGACTGTAAGTAACATCGACTACCAGTCATACTCTATCGACCACCTTATTTATGAAGGTCCTACAGACCCTACTATTACAGGTTCGTTAGGAAATATCTTCACATACAAGAACTGGAGACTGAATGTCTTTGCAACCTATTCATTTGGAAACGTGGTTCGTCTCGACCCTTCATTCTCTGCTGCATACAGCGATCTGACTGCACATCCAAAGGAATTCAAAAACCGTTGGACAATGCCAGGCGATGAAGCATTCACAGATATTCCTGTACTCGCAGACTATCGTGGTTACGTAAACGATTCACAACTCTCTCGTGCATATACAGCATACAATTATTCTCAGGTAAGAACTGCTAAGGGTGATTTCATCAGAATGAAAGAAATTTCACTTTCATACGATTTCCCTAAAAACTGGCTCACACACATCGCAGTAAAAGCATTGAGCATGAAACTCCAGGCAACAAACCTCTTCTTGATTTATGCTGATAAGAAACTTAACGGTCAGGATCCAGAATTCTTCAACACTGGTGGTGTTGCTGTGCCAATGGCACGTCAGTTCACCTTCACTCTCCGTTTAGGTCTCTAATTTATAATACTAAGGTATAAATTTAAAAAGAAAGCATTATGAAAAAGAATATTTTGAACATGAAAGCAATTGTCTTATTATCGCTAACGTTTTCGTTATCGTTGCTGACAAGCTGCGATAAATATCTTGATAAATTACCCGACGACAGAGCTGAAGTCAACACTATTGACAAGGTTAACAACATCATCACTTCTAGCTACCCTCAATGTAGCAATATCTTTCTCGCTGAAATGAGTTCAGATAATGTTGATGACGTTCAATACTATGCTGCTGTGACAGCAAATTACAGTACTGCACAGAGGGAAATGTTCTGCTTCGAGCAGGTAATTGATGAAGATTGGGACACTCCATACTGGTTGTGGAACTACTACTATAAAGCCATTGCAACAGCAAATACAGCACTTCAGGCTATTGATGAAATAGGTGTTGAGCAACTCAAGCCACAAAGAGCAGAAGCTCTGCTTTGCCGCGCATACAGCATGTTGAAACTTGCCGAAGTATTCTGCATGGCTTACGACCCGACAAAGGCTGACCAGTATCTGGGACTCGTATATCCAAAGACTGTAATCGAAGACATTACAACAGTTCCTCAACGTGGAACGCTTGCAGAACTCTATGCAAACATTGATGCTGATATTGAAGAGGCTGTCGGTGGTGACGTTCCTATGCTGAACGAAGCTCACATGACTGTTCCTAAGTACCATTTCAACCTCAAGGCTGCATACGCATTTGCTGCCCGCTTTAATCTCTATTATCAGAAATGGGAAAAGGCTGCCGCTTATGCAACAAAGGCATTAGGCGAGAATCCTTCTGCCTACCTTCGCGACCTTTCTGGCTACAAGGATGCTGCATCTGGTGCTGAGGATATTTACAACATGTACATTCGTTCATCCAACAACTGCAACTTCATGATTGTCAATGCTTATTCACTGATGGGTCGTGCAGGAAGCAGCAACAACCGATTCAATCATAATTCATGGATTGAAAACAACGAAACTTACGGAGCAAAATGTATTTATGGTTCTGGTACGTTCGGACTGTTCTACTGGTGCGACATGCTCTATATTTATAATGGTTTGAGTGCAGCATTCTCATTCTTCCCTAAGATGCTGGAGAAGTTTGAATACACAGATAAGGTTGCAAGCACTGGTACTCCACACATTGTTGATTGTGTGTTTACAGGTGATGAAACAATCCTTGTTCGTGCAGAGGCATACGCTCACATGAAACAATATCAAAAGGCATACGACGATTTGAACGCATGGGCAATTCCTCACACTAAAAACAAGGCTGGTGTATTTGATTCACGTCCTATCCTGAGTGCACAGACTATTGCTGAGTCATTTGAAGACGTGGAATATTCAGAACCTATTCCAGAAACCACAAAACAGAGAACTCTCCGCAAGATACTTCATCCTCAGGGATTCACAGTAGAATCAGGAGAACAGGAAAATCTTATCCACATGATATTGCATCTCCGTCGTTTAGAAACCATGTTCCAGGGTTTGAGATTCTACGACCTCAAGCGTTATGGTATAGAATACACTCACTTTATTGATCCAGCAGATCATATTGATCCAATCACATTCAAGGCAGGCGACCTCCGTGGCGCTGTTCAGTTGCCACAGGCTGTCATCAATGCCGGTGTAGAAGCTAATCCAAGAGAAAACTAATAGAGAAAGGAATGAATTATGAAAAATATTAAATTTTTAATATTGGTATCAATACTTGCAGCCGTATTCACAAGTTGCCGCAAGGATGAAATAGATTCTAAAAGCATATTCGATACCACTCCACCTGTACGTACAGAATTTGACAAGTGGTTGGTCAAGAATTATATTGAGCCATTCAATATCAACTTGATTTACCGTTATGTTGATAGAGAAACCTCTGGTACATACAACGTGATTCCTGCAGAAGAATCAAAGGCACGTGCTCTTGCCATTATGATTCGCCACATCTGGCTTGATGCATATAAGGAAGCATTGAGCGAAACATTTATCAAGACATACTCTCCACGTGTAATTCAGTTTATCGGTTCACCACAATATAATGGTACAGGAAGTATGACTCTCGGTATTGCAGAAGGCGGTCTTAAGATTTCACTGCTCAACGTTAACTCTATTGATCCAGATAACATCTACATTGACACAGACAATGCAATTGCAGAGCAGAGCCACAGGCCTATCGACCTAAACTACTGGTTCTTCCACACAATGCACCACGAGTTCTGCCACATCCTCACTCAGACAAAGGACTATCCTACAGACTTTAATACCGTTTCGGCAGGTACTTACATTCCTACCGACTGGCACAATAAGTCTGATTCCGAGATGATACCTGAAGGATTCGTTTCTGCTTATGCCTCTGAAGAGACTAATGAAGACTTTGCAGAATGCTATTCATACTATGTTACCCATTCTGAAGCTGCTTGGCAGGCATTACTTTCAAGAGCTAAGGATGGTGCAGCAAAGATTACTAAGAAGATGGATATTGTGAGACAATATTTCCATGACTCATGGGAAGTAGAACTCGATTCTATCCGCAGTGTGGTTCTGAAGCGTACAGACGACATCAGACAGGGTAGAGTTGACATTAAGAATTTGAATTTTTAATAAGGAAGGAACAATACAATGAAAAAGATTATATTTTTTGCTTTAGCATTGCTAATTGGCGTTACACTCAGTTCATGTGTCAGCGAAGTTGATGACATCTTTCCTGAATCATCTGCAAATCGTATTCAGGCACAATTGGATAACGACAGGGACATTCTGACTTCAGCCCCTAACGGTTGGGTTATGGAATACTTTGGTTCTCCAACTGAAAATTCCTTCGGTGGTGTCAACCTGCTTATGAAGTTCAACGCAGACAGCACAGTGACCGTTGCAAGCGAAAAGGCCATTGATCCTTATCGTACAGTAACCTCACACTTCAAGTTGGAACAGAGTGCTGGTGACATTCTCTCTTTCGATGAATACAACGAACTTGTCCACTATTTTTCCGACCCATCAGCATTGGAAGAAGGCTGGACTGCTGGTTACGGCTTTGAAGGCGACCTTGAATTCCGCATTCTGAAAGCATCAGCTGACTCCATCATCCTTAAAGGAAAGAAACATGGTGCTCGCGTAATCATGACCCCTGTACCAAACGAATATGCAACTAATTGGGAAGGTTATTTTGCAAAGGTGAAGGAAGTTGAAGAAGAAATGATATTCAGCTCTTATACACTTTTCGTAGGTACTGATGTTGTTGAAGTTTCTCCGAAGAACCGTTCATTCATATTCTCATATCAAGAATATAATGAAGAAATTGATACGTTGGAAGATAAGGCAAAACAGATTTGCTACATCGTAACTCCACAAGGTGTGAAACTCTATCAGAACTTTGATTATAGTGATTATTCAATCTCAGGATTCAAGTATGTAGAAAATTCTGATACCTACGAGTCGTTCCAAAGCAGTGAGGTGATTCTTGCTCCAGAATTCCCTTCATTGGCAACTCAGTTTACGAATAAGACCAACGTTTGGTGGATTACACGTGAAAACCTCAGCGACCCACTCAAGGCAGAATGGGACATTGCCGATGCTGGTATGGCAGCATTGGACGAAACATTCCGCTATGTAAATCTTGAAACGAAGAGCAATCACTTTGGTCTGTATATACGTAACTATAACACCAAGAAGAAATCTAACGTAAGCACAAGCGATGCTGGTATGGTATGGTTTGATGTCACTGCAATCGCAGAAGACAAGGTCAAGATTGTATTCCAGGATGTCCGTAAGAAAAATACCGACTGCGATGATGGTGGTTCTTTCTATCTGAATCCAAAGAAGGTGAAAGACTTCGACCATGCAGTATATACTTTGGGCACCAAAGAAGGTAAGATATTTACCTTGACCACTGACCGTCTGAAAAAACCATCTTATATTATTTTGACAGAAGACGCTAATCCAAATAACACCATTAAAGTGAAATTGGCTTACGAAGATTTTAAGAAAATTGACGAAAATCAATAAATCAACACAATTTTCAATAAAAGTAAACATTTTTCACCGAAATGCGAAAAAATGTTTACTTTTGCAAGCGGATTGTTTCAAGATAAAACATTTGGACATTTATATAATTAGTTTTTAAAATTTAAAGTTATGAAAAATTTCTACATTAAACTGATGCTGTTTGTTTTCGCATTCGCACTTTCAATGAATGCAAACGCAGTAGAGAAGAAGATTTTCCTTGCTCCTTCACAATTGTCAAAGCTTCAAGTAGGTAAGACCATCGGTGATAACTATGAAATCACTGGTATCTACTCAAAGCAGTTAAAAAAAGGTCCTAAGACCGCAACTAACGACTGGATTCCAAAGGAAGGCTGGAAGCCTTACGTTGGACCTAATGGTACTACAGCAGGTACATACATCCGTACAGCTGAAGACCATGGACTCGTTGATCCAGGTGAAATTCACTGTAACATCTATTCACAGCCAATGGCTGCAAACCCTGACACTTCATTCTTCAAGATTGAAAATTTCTTCGGACTGATTCACAGAAATCTTAAGGATACAACAAAGATTGATACAACTCTCGTATCATTGTATTTCAAGTGCAACATGAAGACAGGTCAGTGCGTTGTTCCTGTTCAGGATATGGACTTGTTTATTTCTGTTATTAACAGAACCACAGGCGATACTTACGAACTTGAGTGCTACCTTGGCGACGTTCCTGAGGCAATGGGTTATCCTAAAAATTATTATAATTATTACCCTTGCGAAGCTGACTTAGCATACGGTTTGTTCACTTTCAATATTTACTATTTCTGTGAAATGGGTGGTTTCGGACTTTCTGAAGAAAAATTCCTCATGGATGGTTCAAAACCAGAATGGACAGACTGGGTAGAATGTGGAACTGCAGAATATACTCATGGTTTGATGGAAAATGAGGAAGAAGGCGAAACTGGATTGCAGGAAGACATCGTTGTCTATAAGCGTATCTATAACCCAAATCCAAGAATATGCGAGTACAAGTTTGAAGAATGGGGTGCTGGTTATTGGACAAGATCAGGCGTTGACTTCATCGTTCACATCAATGCAGACGGAACCATTACTGTTCCTCAGCAAGAGACTGGTGATGTTATGAGTGACGAAGAAACAGGAGAAGAATTTGATATTTTAGTACAGGATGTTGTTTCATTTAATTCAAGCACATTCCTTCCTGAATACTGTTCATCAACATTTGATGCAGCAACTAAGACTGGTACTATATGGCCAACTTATTTCTGGTTCCCAGATCCTACATCTTCAAGTGTAACAGGCTACTTCGGAATTTATCCTGATGATACACAGCCAAATGGCTTTGACTATAGATTTAGCGATACATTCGTGATACATGAGACTGCACCACAAGGACTTAAAGGCGATGCTAATGGTGATGGCACGGTGAATGTAAACGACATTTCAACAATTGCAACTTACATCTTGGAAGGCAAGGCTGACCCATTCGTACTTGATAATGCCGATGCCAATAGTGACGGCACAATCAACGTGAACGACATTTCTGCTACTGCATCTATCATCCTTAACAATTAATCAAAGAATCTGATTAAAAAAATAATGTTAAAAAGGAGGGGAAACTTTTTGTTTCCTCTCTTTTTTTATTTATTTTTGCGGCGACAAAATATAAAAATATGAAAAAAGTACTCTTTTTAGCCATTTCATTACTTTCAGTTTGCATCTTGCAAGCAAAAGTTATCAACGTATCGGATGCAAAAACACTCGCACAGGCTTATAGCATCAAATCCACACAACAATTGGAACTTGCATACACAGCAACAGCAGTGCAAAGCACAAAGGTCAAGGTGAATGACTTTTATGTATTCAACAAGACTAATAATAGCGGTTTTGTCATAGTTGCTGCTGATGATGTTGTTGGCAATGCCATACTCGGTTATTCCGATTCGGGAACATTTGACTATGACAAGCTCCCCGAGAATGCCAAGGCGTGGCTGAAAGGCTATCAGGAGGAAATTGAATATTTGCGTACAAACGGCAAAATTGCTGAAATGCCAAGTGCTGCGGCAGCTCCGTCTATTGTAGTTGCCCCTCTCCTTGGAAATACAATGTGGGATCAAAGCGAACCATTCAATAGGCAATGTCCAACTGTTGACGGCAAGAATTGCGTAACTGGCTGCGGAGCAACGGCATTAGCAATGATTATGTATTACTACAAATGGCCTTTGCAAGGTAAAGGAACAACATCTTACAGATGGAATGGACAGACCCTTTCTGCAGACTTTTCACAATCACATTATCAATGGGACAAAATGTTGCCTGTATATGCAAACTATACCGATGAGCAGGCAGATGCAGTAGCAAAACTGATGTCCGATTGCGGCATTGCACTTGCTATGGACTATGGTGTAGATGGCAGTGGAGCAACAGTTAATAAAATTACGTCTGCATTAAAAAACTATTTTAGGTACAAAACAAGCGTAAAGCTTATAAGCCGCATATACTATTCAACAGAAAACTGGGAAAAAGCACTAATACAAGAACTTGACGAGCGCCGTCCAATCCAATATAATGGATGGGATGAAGAAAACAACGGACATAGTTTTATTGTTGACGGATACGATTCCAACAACTACTTCCACTTCAATTTCGGGTGGTCTGGAATGGGTAATGGGTACTACGTATCGGCTATTGCCAAGGAGTATCCTATGAATCAAAATGCAGTGATTGGAATAGAACCACAAAGAACAAAAAGTTACGCTGATGGCTTATACTATAATATTTTGAGCGATGACGAAGCAGAAGTTGAAGTAACATACCCAAATACCGTTGATGAATACAGCGGAAGCATTACAATACCTACTTCTGTTGTCCTCAATGGCAAGCAATATACTGTAACATCAATCGGCTACAACGCTTTTTCAGGCACCAAAGTAGAAAATTTGACAATTCCTGAAAGTGTCACATTCATTGCTGGCAATTCATTTACTCAATGTTCGAAACTGAAATCATTAAACATCAGTTGGGCCACAGCACCAGAAATCAATGTTTCTGCATTCAGCAATAGTGTATATTCATCCACGACACTGAATGTCCCTGCTGGCAAATTTGAGACATACACAGAAGCATTGCCTTGGCAATTGTTCTGCAAAATCACTGATGGCACAAATACCAAAGAATGGACAGGATGGAGTGCAAACGGAGATGGTATAGGAACATACAAACATTCATGGCACTTCGATCCGTCTGAAAGTTCAGTAGTTCAGAGAACACTCCTGACTGGCGATAATGAACAGCAATTCAAGATAGACAATTGGGCATATTCCTCATCATTGATTATCAATTGCAATCCTGCAACTGGAGAATGCACCATACCTATGCAGACAACTGGTTTTGCGTATTCTGGTGAAGAGATTATGATTTCGGATTATCCGACTTACAGCAAAGGTAGCACATATAAGAACAGCCCTTGTACATTCAATTCAGAAATAGGAAAATTCTCAATGTACGTTTCATATTACACCAAGTCAGGGTCAACGTATTCGTTAAGAGGGGTTGATGAATTCATCATTTCTGGCTATCCTGTCTATGACATTGCCATTGACACCGTTTATGCTTCAGCAGAAGGTGAGATGACCGCCAAGTTGCAATTTACTGATGATGTAAAGAAATATGCTTACATACTAACTACTGGTACCTTGAGTAAAAGTGAAGTGTCAAACTATATTGAGAAAGTTAAAAACGGAGAAATAACTCCTGAATTTGCCACATCAAAGACTTTGACCAAGCAACTTGATTCACCCGACAATTATACTCTCATTGTGATATCCACAAATGCAGAAGGTGCTTACAGAGAATATGCCTACAAGGCTTTTGCATACGAAAGCAGCAAGGAACCTGAATGGGTGGCTAAGTATGAAGGTACTTACAACTATTCTGTATGGGAAAAGGTGACACAAAAGAACGTTATTGCCTACCAGGACAAAAACAATCCTAAAAACTGGAAACTCTCACCAATGTATGGTAATACCGACTTCTATTTCTATTGGAATGCGGCTGTTGATGTAATTGAATTTGCAGAACAGACAACTGCCTTTGTCTATAAAAAGGCTGAAGTAACAGTTGCAGAATATAGGAGTAAATCAGCATCTGCCGAACCATCATACTATAATGCAGAAGAAAAGAAACTTTATTTCAATACCTATTATGCCAGTGGTAAGTTCAAAGAAAATGGCTTTGAGACCTACTCAATCCTCAAAGACTTAGATCCACAGGCTTTGCTTGGTGACGCCAACAATGATGGTCAAATAAACATTAACGACATTACGACTATTGCAACATACATTCTGGAAGGAACAGCAACTCCATTCGTATTTGAAAATGCCGATGTCAACAATGATGGCGTAATCAATGTTAACGACATCACTGGTACGGCTGCAATAATCTTAGGGAATTAGAATCTCACACACCTATTGTGAGAAGTTCTTGGGACAGGATGGTATTAGGGAAAATGTCTTTTGCCTCTTCAAGCAAAACATTTTCGTCCAAGTAGCGTGCTGAATAATGGCCGATAAGTAGTCTTCCGACTTCTGCATCGCGTGCCACTTGAGCTGCCTGTCTGGCTGTTGAGTGGAAATATTCTTTAGCCATCTCAGCGCGGTCTTCACCGTATGTTGCTTCATGATACAACAAATCCACTCCTTTTATCTGTGATGCCAAATGCGGCATATAAGCTGTGTCGGAGCAATAGGCATAACTGCGCGATGCATCTGCAGGAATAGTGAGACGCGAATGTGGAATAACTGTTCCATCATCCATTACCCAATCGGCTCCACCTTTTATATTATTAATTTGCGAATACGGGATATTCAGTGCTTCTATCATCTCGCGGCGTATATGCGGCAATCCTTCCTTTTCACGGAACAAGTAGCCGCAACATGGTACGCGATGATTGAGTGGAATTGTAGATACGCTTATGCTTCTGTCTTCAAAAACAACTTGTGTTTGCGTAGTATCTACACAATGGAATAAAACCTCAAAACCAGAATCTGCACAAAAAAAATTTTTCATTGATGCAAACATGTGTTCAAATTCACATGGTGCATAAATATGTAGATCAGCAGTTCTGCCATTCAGTCCCATAGTGGAAACAAGTCCTATAAGTCCGAGCACATGGTCGCCATGCAGATGAGAAATAAAGACACACCTTATTTTGTTATACGACAGATGCGCCCTGCATATCTGCGCTTGGCATCCTTCACCACAATCAATAAGAAACAGTTTGTCCCTTACGTTGACGATCTGCGAAGTCGGGAAATGCCGTGTTGTAGGTTTGGCACTTCCGCAGCCCAAAATAGTTACCTCAAACTTATTCACTGCGTTTGGCTTCGTTCCAGAGGGCATCCATTTCCTCCAATGTCATATCTTTCAGTTGTTTGCCTTTCTTTATGGAATGCTGTTCCACATAGTTGAAACGGCGTATGAACTTCTGATTGGTATGTTCCAATGCTGTATCGGGATTGAGATGATACAAGCGTGCAGCATTCACAATTGAAAAAATAAAATCACCTAATTCCTTTTCGGAGTTTTCAGCATTGCCTTTTTCAAGTTCTGCTTTCAGTTCATCAATTTCTTCATGAACTTTTTCCCAGACATCTTCTCTCTTTTCCCAATCGAAGCCAACATTGCGGGCTTTGTCCTGAATGCGGTATGCCTTTATCAGTGAAGGCAATGACTCAGGAACTCCAGAGAGAACACTTTTGTTGCCATCCTTTTCTTTAAGTTTAAGTTGTTCCCAATTCTGCAACACCTCAGATGCACTATCTGCTTTCACTTCACCATATATATGAGGATGACGATAGATTAGTTTATCGCATTCACCATTACACACGTCAGTAATGTCAAACACACCCTTTTCTTCGCCAATACGCGAATAAAAGACACAATGCATCAGCACATCACCAAGTTCCTTGCAGATATTGTGATTGTCATCTTTCAGAATAGCATCACAAAGTTCATATACTTCCTCTATTGTATTGGTACGCAGGCTTTCGTTGGTTTGTTTCTTATCCCAAGGGCATTTCACCCTCAAAGTATCGATAATATCCAACAACCT
>JAZLEX010000242.1:0-6221 GCA_045615485.1 Prevotella sp. | reverse complement strand
CTTTGGATTAGTCTTGTTAAGACTTTCGATTTCCTCGATAGTCATTTGAGCGAATATTGGACTGGCAATCAAAGCCATTACCAACGAAATAAATAATTTTTTCATAATCTTCTATTTTTTATTATTATAATTTTCAAGTTTTGCAAACTCATGTTGAGAGGTTATCGGTTGTGTTCAGTATGTTTTTATTACCACTTCCTGTCCTTCCTGAATATATGCAGGCAACAATCCGGATTTCAATATGACCTTTTGTGCTATAAAAGTTTGCAAGTAGTTGCAAAAGCCCCATGACAAACCTCTGCGAGGATCGCTCAATATCATGTAGATAGGTCTTGAGAGAGGGTAGTCGTCTGTATAAAGGTAGTATTGGAACGGTTTGAAACTGTCGCTTGGCTTTGCAACAGCCTGACGGCTGACCGACATGATTCTTACATCTTTAGTAAATGTGAGATTAGTGGTGTCTCTGTGGTCACCAACCCAATTCACTCCGACAACACCGATAGTGTTAGGATTATCTGTAACATAGTTTACCACCTCACGCGAATTTTTGACTGTTCTCAAATTATCTGCTGTAAGTTCCTTGCCGTAGCAGATGGAGTCGGTTAGAAACTGCACAGTGCTGGAATTGCGGTTGTCAAAGATTATTGTGATAGGTTGATGTGATGCGTTTGGGAAAACATCGTCCCAATATTTTGCTTGACCGGAAAGTATTTTCCTTATTTGATTTGTCGTAATCAATGTGTCTTTTTGTGATTTATGCACAATAAGCGCAAGACCGTCTTTCGCCAAAAGAATCTCTCTTGGACGGAATTGTTTCTGACGGAAATAATTCATTTCTCCCTCTTTCAATTTTCTGGTTGTAATAGCCAGTCGCACACTATCTTTCATAAGCAGGTTGATTGCATCGACCTCATTAGTATAAATAGGTGTGATTTTTGCTTTGTAATATCGATTTTGGAAAACCGCTATTTCCTCTTCGATTATGGGACTAAAACTTTCGTCAGAAGCAATTTTCACTGCTCCTGACGAATAAGTATCAGTCCATTTTTCATCTTTAGGTTTCTTGCTGCCGCACGACACAGTAGCAAGACCTATAGAAGATAATAGAAATCCTACTAATATGTAGAATATTTTGTTCATTACTGTAATCTGAATGTTACAGGCAACGTGTATTTAACACGTACTGCAGAGCCGTTTTGCTTACCAGGAATCCAGTTTGGCATTGACTTAACAACGCGCACAGCTTCCTTGTCGAGAGAAGGGTCAACTGACTTAATAACTTGAACGTCAGTGATTGAACCATTCTTTTCAACGACGAAAGTAACGATTACACGTCCTTGGATACCATTTTCTTCAGCAATTACAGGATATTTGATGTGCTTGCTCAGATACTGCATCAAAGCAGACATTCCACCAGGGAAGTCAGGCATCTGTTCTACAACATCGAAGACTTTTTCTTCTACCACTTCTTCAGGTGGAGCTTCAACTACGATTTGTTTCAAGTCTGCGATATCAGCACCATCTTCATTATTACCTTCAACGTCAGCGATAGATACACTACCTTTGGCGTTCATCAGTTCATCCTGAGTTTTCAGAGTTTCTTTTTCATCTACTTCCTCGTCTTTCTTGATGACAGGGGCAGTAAATTTAACAGAACTCTTTACCTGCTGAATTTCCTGAGGCTTTTCAATTTTAACGACTTTGTCCTTCTGCTTTACTTCTGCTGGTTTGAGTTTAGAGAGTTGAGTGACTTCTGTCATTGCAACATCATCTCTTCCTTCGTTTGCAAGCTGATAAAGTCCAGCCGCACCTACGATAGCAATAATTGCTACAATAATGCAGATTAAAGCAATGTTATAACGCTTAGCTGTCCCTCTACGAAGAGCATAGGCACCGTAAGCCTGATTGCGACCTTCAAAAATGATGTCGCACCATTGCTGTTGATTAAGATCTACTCCATTTGCCATAATTCTTCATTTTTTATTCTTCGACAGTTTCAGCTTCTGGTTCTAATTCACCTTCAGGAGCAACTCCTGTATGATTCTTGATAAGTTTGATATCTATTGGACCAATCTTATCGATCACATATTTTCCGACTGCACAAATCTGCATTTCATCAAGAGCATCAACAAGGTTTTTGTATGTAGCCTTTTTCAAAGCTCTGATGATAACTGTAGGAGTACCATCAGCACCTTTGATTTTGCTCAGTTCTGCCTTGTAGTCTGCGTCTGAAATCTGCATAGCCAGTTTCTTCTGGTCGAGTTCTGCTTTCTTTGCAAGAGCAGTTACGTTCTTTCTCTGAAGCATGGCTCTAAGACCATTTGCAGAGTAGTCGGTTTCTTTCAGGAATTTAGGATCTTCTGTGTTGGCCATTCCTTCGTAATAATAAATCTTGTTGTCTTCGACAAGGAGGAGAGTCAAAGCCTGAGAAGCTTTTACTTCTGAACGGTCCTGGTCTTGGATATTCTTATCATTTGAAGGCATGGAAAGTTCCATCGTCTGAGGTTTAACGAGAGATGTACAGAGCATGAAGAACGTAATCAAAAGCATGTTCATATCGACCATTGGTGTGAAATCGACGCGAACATTTTTCTTTTTCTGTTTACTTTTACCAGTGTTTGTTGCCATACGATTACTCCTCCACTTTCTTTAATGATGTCAATAAGTAATAACGGTTCTCGCGGATGTCCTGTAGTTGTGTCATTACTCTACTAATAACTGAATACGGAGTGTGACTGTCAGCCTTGATAGCTACCTTGATTTCCTTGTTGTAGGCACGGCAAGTCTTAATCCATTCCTGAAATTCGCTGTGTCCACCATCAATGCTATCCATTGGAATACCCAAGTTAGCAAGTTCGGCATCTCTATCCTTTTCGCTGAGTGAAAGGAACTGACCGAGTACCTGCATTGGGGCTCCAAAAGTCTGAGATTTTATGAATGCTATTCTCTGTTCGTTAGTAAATGACTGACCGAATTTGTCAGACATTTCGCCGAGAACATAATCCATTGCACCCTGAGTATCCAAGCCCATAAAGACTTTTCCAGTCTTGTCAACCAGGATAGAAAGAACGTCTTTCTCAGGAACTTTAATTTCCGAAACCGAAGATGGGGTAACTACCTTTACTGGTTCTTTCTTAACGAATGTTGAAGTCAACATGAAGAAAGTCAGCAAAAGCACAGTTACGTCACTCATCGCGGTCATGTCGATGAACGTATCTTTCTTTGCAACTTTAATCTTACCCATAATTTCCGAGTGTTAAATTAGAAAAATTAAAAGGGTAACGATTAAGCTTCGTCGCTATGAGTAGCTGCGTATGTATTTACAATAGAGAAACCGATTTCGTCGAGTGCGAAAGTCAGGTGGTCAATCTTATTTGTAAAATAGTTGTAAGTAATAATTGCGAGAGCACCAGTAGCAATACCGCAAGCAGTATTAACGAGTGCCTCAGAAATACCTGTTGACAATGCAACTGAGTCAGCACCACCACCAGAAGCCAAAGCTGCGAATGACTTAATCATACCAGTTACAGTTCCGAGAAGTCCGAACAATGTACCGAGTGATGAAATAGCAGCAATGATAGGCAGGTTCATCTGCAATGTAGGCATTTCAAGAGCAGTAGCCTCTTCGAGTTCCTGACGGATAGCAATCAGCTTCTGGTCTTTTTTCATGTGAACATCAGCTTCGCAAGCAGCATATTTCTTCAATGTAGCACCAACTACGTTAGCTACAGAACCCTTCTGCTTGTCACAGAGCTGCTGGCACTTAGCCATATCACCAGCCTTGAGAGCAACTTTAATGTTTTCAACGAATTTACGGATGCTACCAGTACCGAAAGCTGAACGGAGAGCGAAGAAACGCTCAATAGAAATAGCCAATACTGTGAGGAACAAACCCTGAATGAGAGGAACGATTACACCACCTTTGTAAACTGTACCAAGGAGGTTTCCATCAAGAACTTCACCTTCTGGATTGCCACCAACGAAATGGTCTGGGCTACCATAGATAAATTTGTAGATTAATGCTGCAATTACGATACATGCGATGATAATCCAAATTGCTTGTTCAATACCTTTGAATCCTGACTTTTTCTTTGCAGGAGCCACTTTAACTTCTTTTGTTGCCATAAAAAATAAATTTAATAAATGATTTTAAGTTATAAAAAATAAATAATTCGTTTGTATAGTATTTTGTAAATAAATTTGGTTAATTAATGATAGGTTTTGTTACATGTTGCAAAGATAGGTATTATTACATTATAAAAAGAAAACTGTTAATAAATTTTAACCCATTTTCGTACTTTTAGCATAAATTATCTATTTTTTACAAATGCAAATTGTGTCCCATCCTGTTTTTCTTGGTTTCGAGATATTTTCTGTTATATTTATTTGGGACAATTTCTATCGGTACATTTTCCACGATTTCCAATCCGTAGGCTTCCAGTCCGATTCTCTTTACAGGATTGTTGGTCATCAGGCGCATTTTGTGAATGCCTAATTTGCTGAGAATTTGTGCTCCACACCCATAATCTCTTTCATCTGCCTTGAAGCCGAGATGTATGTTGGCATCAACTGTATCATAGCCTTCTTCCTGTAATTTGTATGCTGCAATTTTGTTCATAAGTCCAATCCCGCGTCCTTCCTGTTGCATATACACTACTGCACCTTTACCTTCTTTTTCAATCATTTGCATTGCTTTATGCAACTGGTCGCCGCAGTCGCATCGCAAACTGCCGAACACATCACCCGTCAGACAGGATGAATGTACTCTTATCAGTACAGGTTCGTCTTCATCCCATTCGCCTTTAATAATGGCGACATGTTCAAGTCCATTGCTTATCTGGCGGAAAGGGATTAGTCGGAAATGTCCCCATTCCGTAGGGAAGTCAACTTCTTCTCCCATTTCCACAAGTGATTCTTTTTGCAGACGGTAGGCAATCATATCTTTTATGGATACGACCTTCATGTTGTATTGCTTTGCAAATTCAATCAGTTGCGGTAGTCTTGCCATGGTTCCGTCTTCGTTCATTATTTCTATCAAGGCACCTGCTGGGTATAAGTCAGCAAATTTGCAAAAGTCGAGACACGCTTCGGTATGTCCAGCTCTCCTGATTACTCCATTGTCTTGGGCATATAGTGGATTGATGTGCCCTGGTCGTCCGAAGGTTTGTGGGGTAGAGGCTGGATCAGCCAATGCTTTTATTGTTTCTGCCCTGTCGTGAGCTGAGACTCCAGTAGTGCATCCTTCTAGTTTGTCAATTGTCACGGTAAATGGCGTGCCAAGGGCAGAAGTGTTGTCTATCACCTGATGTGGCAAGTCCAGTTCTTTGCATCTGGATATGCTAATCGGAGCACATAGGACACCTCTGGCATGCTGGAGCATGAAATTAACTTTTTCAGGGGTAATCTTTTCTGCAGCAATAATCAGGTCGCCTTCGTTCTCTCTGTCCTCGTCATCTACGACAATGACAAACTTGCCTTCGCGGAAATCTGCTATTGCGTCTTCTATCTTGTCTAACTTTATCATCACCTAATATTATATAGTATTATCAGTAATCATCTTGATACGTTCTAAAGTCATTTCGTTGTTTTTTATGATTGTTCTTATATCATGCAACAATGTAAGTCTGAAACGCCATATCCTGAAATAAAAGAATATGCCGACAGGCAAAATACATGCTGTAAGAATATTGAGCCAGTTCTTTCTGAAAGGACTTGTATGTGCATCTGGATTTATTACAGGGTAGTGATTGATGGCATAATTCACTCCACTTGACTTTGTATTTGACAAGTCATCAATTACGGCTTCCAGTTCTTCATTTATGTTTATGATGGTAGTATCTACCTGTGTCTTGAAGAATGTTTTTTTGATGTTTGGAGCTATATAGAGTTTATGCTGTTTTACATAGTCCTGAAGTTCATCACCGATTCTGCGTAGTGTTGCTGCATCTTTCTCGTAATCAGGGTCATTTATAATGACTTCTTTTTGCAAAATGTATCGTTTTTCCTTGATCCCGAAAACTTTCTGCATGATTTTTTTATAGAAGTCTTTATTGAAAACTGCTGAATCCCTATTTGCCTTGTAAGTAAAGAATATTGCCAGAGGTGTCAGCACGATGGTTGATGCAATGCTGCCAATCCATACAGGCCAAGCACCATCGCGAGCCATTTTAGTTCCTGAATTTTCGAAAATGTAGTATATGATATAAACGAAAACAGAAACA
>JAZLEX010000241.1:0-2929 GCA_045615485.1 Prevotella sp. | reverse complement strand
AGCCATCAATGGGAAAAGGAGTGATTTTTTCATATGCGGTTATACGGTTATTTTAAGTAGGGCTTTGGCATTGCTGATGGCCTCATCGGTGATTTCTGAGCCAGACAACATGCCAGCTATCTCTGTGATGCGCTGTTCTGGTGACAGGCAGACCATGTTTGTCTCGGTGAAGAAATCTCTGTCTGCTTTGAATACCTTGTAGTGCTGCTGTCCTTTTGCTGCTATTTGTGGAAGATGGGTGATGCTTATGACTTGTCTGCCATTGTTTCCCATGCAGGTCATTATCTCTGCCATTTTTTCTGCTATGCTGCCACTGATTCCTGTGTCAATTTCGTCGAATATGATGGTAGGCAGTTCGATTGCTCCGCTTACCATTGCCTTGACGGAGAGCATGACACGTGCTATTTCTCCACCCGATGCCACTTGGGAGATTGGTTGCAAGATGGTGTTTTTGTTGGCGCTGAAATAGAATTGCACTTTATCGGCACCATTTTCCGAAGGTGCTTTTGAATCCACATGAACCTCAAAGCGGACGTTAGGGATTCCTAAAGGGATGAGCCGCTGCTGCATTTCGTCTTCGATTTTTGCAGCAATCTGTTTGCGCCGCTCTGTAAGCAATGATGCCTGTTCGGTGAGTTTTATGCGGCAGGCATTGAGTTCCTGCTGTGCGATGAGCAGTTCTTCGTCGGTGTTTTCAATAAGTGAAATATCTTTTTCCAGTTCATCACGTTTTTGGATTAGTTCTGCTATTGAGGCTACTCGATATTTCTTTTGCAGGGTGGATAGTTGGAATATCCGTTCATTGATTTTGTCTAAACGCTCAGGGTCGTATTCTATATCTTGCAATATAGATGATAGTTCACGGCTCACTTCCTGTAGTTCCACGTAGGCTGACTCTACATTGTCATAGATTTGTTTTAATGATGTGAGGTGTGTGCTTGCAGGCAATATTTGTGAACATATTGATGACAGTTTTGAAAGGATGCCTTGCTCATCATCTGAACCAGATAGCATGATGTCGCTATTGAAGAGTGCCGTTTTGATGTCTTCAGCGTAGGTCATGGAGGTACATTCTTCTTTCAATTCATCATCCTCACCGACGCGCAGGTTGGCATTTTGCAGTTCTTCAAGCTGGTAGCGTATGTACTCCTCGTTTTCCTTTGTTTCTTCGGACTGTCGGGTGAGGGTTGCCAGTTTTTTTGCGGCTTTATTATAATCATTATATAATAAGGTGTATTTGGCAAGCAATGGTTTGTTGTCGGCGATGATATCGACCACATTCAGTTGAAATTCCTCATTGTTGATTAAGAGGTTTTGGTGCTGAGAGTGAATATCCATCAATTTCTCGCTTAATTCCTTGAGCACGGTCAGTGGTACTGGCGTGTCGTTGATAAAGGCGCGGCTTTTGCCGGAAATATGTATTTCTCTGCGCACGATGCAGTCGAAAGCATCGTATTCTATCTCGTATTTACGGAAAACCTCTTGTGCAGAATCGTCGCCAAACGAGAAATGTGCTTCTATGATACACCTGTCGAATCCTTCCTGGATGCATTTTGTGTCGGCTCGCTGACCGAGCAATAAGTTCACGGCTCCGAGTATGATACTTTTTCCAGCTCCTGTTTCGCCTGTTATGACAGAAAAGCCAGGACCGAAATCTATGTCAAGATGACTGACGAGTGTGTAGTTTTTGATGAAAAGATGCTTTAGCATTATTGTTTCAGTTTTTCCCAGGAATTGTTTTGTGAAGGGTTGATGCCGAACAGAATTTCATAGACGAGTTCTTTTTCCTTTGCGGTGCCCTTACCTTTATAAATGTTTACAAGTTCATCTTTTTTATAGTCGGTCCATATTTGTGGCAGCAGACTTAATGGTCGGTCGGCATGGCTTTTTTCGAGGCAATCCTGCAGAGCAGTAGTAACCTCAGTGCGTCCGCGTTCCACGTTGGATGCCATTTCGTCGAGCCCTTTGCGATAGTAGTCGTACTGCAATTGGCGGAATGGTTTCATTGCCTCGGTGAGATAGTCGTTGATAATGGCAAAGCGGTTGCGGTCGTTTTGGAAAGATTTCCATCCTTGAAATTCTGATGACTGCATGTTATTGACAAGGTTCATGCATTTCAGCAGCACATCTTCGCCGCCATATAAAGAGAACGATTCCAAATCGAGTCCAATCAGAAGGTAGGCATAATAGGCAAACAAGGCTGTAAGTTGATTGCTGTTAGGGTCTTCTTCGTTGTAGTTGAGTTGGTCGAACTGTGCAAACTCGAAATCGAAGTTGGCATCTTTGTTATTGTATATGGTAGTGGTGTAGGCTGAGTTATAGACAGGTCGGTTGGCTTGGATTATGGCTGTGCATGTAAACCTATTGTTTCCCTTGTCGTATTGATCGACAGTGATATTGAATGAGCAGTTGATTTTCTCATTGTTTTCAAATTGCAAATCCGTCCATTTCTTCTCATTGAAGAATTTCATAAGAGTCTCCGTGAGATTGTCGAAAACGCTTTTGTCTGTGCCTTGTATTTTAGCATGATTTATTTTTATGGTTGCATCAAATTCTTGTGCAGACAAGGGGGCAACGAAGACGAAAACGAAAACGAAAACAAAATAGCGCATAAAATTTATTTACGATTTACAATTTACTTGCATTGGTTGCGGGTTGTTGGTTGTAGGTTTTTGATTGATGTACAACTATGGTTCGACAGGCTCACCAACCAAGAATTATTAATTATTAATTATAATTATTAATTAATACCTTGGCATTCTATCTATTCAGCGTTTGCAGGCGGATTCTGGTGAGCACTTGCTTGGTGTTCTCAGGAAAATCACCGTTCATAATCCATCCGTAATATCCAGGGTCGCGTTTCAGAACATCCTCAACGGGTACTTCCTTGTATTTGCCGAAATTGAATACTGGGACATGGTCTGTGTTA
>JAZLEX010000240.1:0-10275 GCA_045615485.1 Prevotella sp. | reverse complement strand
AAGGACGGTATAACATAGCACAGGGTGATTAACCCTGTGTATTAGGATGTTATCTCATTTAAGCCCTGTATGGGCGACATAATTCCATATACTCCGACAACCATAAACGACCAAACAACCAAAAGGCTGAGTAGTTACTGTTTTTGGTAAGTAGTGCACCCTGGTAGCAAGTGGTAGCACGGTTTAGTTGAAAGTGGTAGCACAAAATTTAGGCGATTTGGTAGCACAAGTGGTAGCACAAATGTCCAAACATGTCCAAAATGCCTAATACCATACACATCTGGTCACCCGCAGGTAAAACATTAAATTTTACTGCTGGTGATTGACAAAAAAGGCGCGTAAGTTGTTGAAGATGAAGTATCTCTACTTTGGGTAAAAAAAATCCCCGATGACTAATCGAGGAATGATTTTTTCGGAAATCCCGATTTTTTTAGTGATTCCGCCGGGACTCGAACCCGGAACCTACTGCTTAGAAGGCAGTTGCTCTATCCAGTTGAGCTACGGAACCAGCCTATTGTAACTTCGATTTTAGAATTGCGGCGCAAAGGTAATGAAAAGTTTAGAGTTTAGAGATTAGAGTTTGGAGATTTAAGTATTTTTAATAAAAAAGCCTAAAACCGATAGCCTTAAGACCTTAAAATCTCAAGACCTAAAAACCTTTTTACTACCTTTGCGAAAAATATTTTTGTTATATTAAAACTTGATGATTATGAAAAAAATTTTACTTCTTGCAGCTATTTGCTGCTCAACTGCAGTTTTTGCACAACGTGTTAGTGTAAGTTCGTGGACAAATACCGATTTGTCGAAGTATGACGGCAAAGTGAAGGACATTGCAATGTATCGTTACATGTTCCACGGCTGGAATACTTTCTGTGTGCCTTTCTCTATGACTGAGGAACAAATCAACGAAGCTTTCGGAGCGGATTGTAAGGTTGAAACTCTGGTAGGAGTGGAAGGAAATGCTAACGAGATAAATGCGTATTTCAAAGATGTGAAGCGTAATGGTGTTGAACCGAACAAACCTTATATAATATACTATACAGGTGAATCTGCCAATAAGCATTTGTTGGTAAATGGAGCACTTATAAATGCTTCTGGTGTGAAAGAGGTGGAGTTTGTGACTGCTGACGGTTCGGTGGTAACACTTACAGGTACTCTCGACCATAAGGATGGTTTGCAGTATTATGGTATAATGGCAAAGGACAATAGTGAATCTAAGTTTGTTGCAGTCCAGCCAGGTTTGAATGGTTTCTATCCTACACGCTGCTATATGTCGGTGAACAGAGGAAACGAGGCTAAGGTAAATGTTTTGCATGGTGAGCCTACAGGCATTAAATCAATTACGCAATCCGCAGTCGACAACTCAAAACGCTACAACTTGAATGGTATTCAGGTGAAAAGCGGATATAAGGGTGTGATTATCCAGAATGGTAAGAAACGTATAACGAAATAATGAAAAAAGCTATTATTACAGTTGTAGGCAAAAATTCGTTTGGAATAATTGCCAAGGTGAGTACAAAGTTAGCTGAGGAGAAAATTGATGTCCTTGACATTTCTCAGACTATTGTGCAAGGGTATTTCAATATGATGATGATTGTTGATTTTGATGCATGCGAGAAACATTTTTCGGAAGTCAGCACAGAACTTGATGCCATTGGGAAAGACTTGGGCGTGCAAATAAAATGCCAGTTGGAAGATATATTTGACAGAATGCACAGAATCTAAAACATAAATAAATGATAAACTTAGCAGAGGTTTTTGAAACCAACCAAATGATTGAGAAGGAGAATCTCGACGTGAGAACAATCACGATGGGAATAAGCCTTCTCGATTGTGTATCCGATAATCTGCAAACCACTTGCAACAACGTATATAATAAAATATGTTTGTTGGCAAAAGATTTAGTGCGTACAGGCGAGGACATTTCCAAGGAATTTGCCGTGCCGATTGTGAATAAGCGTATTTCAGTTACTCCGATAGCTCTGATAGGTGGAACTTGCTGCAAGACTATCGATGATTATGTTGAGATAGCAAAAACGCTTGACAAGTCAGCTCATACAGTTGGAGTGAATTTCATCGGTGGCTATTCAGCACTTGTTGCAAAGGGTATGACTGCAAGCGATGAACTGCTGATTCGCTCAATACCACAGGCACTTTCACAAACAGAACTTATATGCTCATCGGTAAACGTAGGTTCTACAAAGACGGGCATAAATATGGATGCTGTGAGACTGATGGGAGATATGGTAAAAGAAACGGCAGAACTCACAAAAGATGCCGATTCGTTTGGATGTGCCAAACTGGTGGTGCTTTGCAATGCCCCAGACGATAATCCTTTCCTTGCGGGTGCTTTTCATGGAGTGACTGAGACTGATGCGGTGATTAATGTTGGAGTAAGTGGTCCAGGGGTGGTTCACCATGCTTTGAAAAGTATTCCTGATGCGGATTTTGAGACCCTTTGCGAGACAATAAAAAAGACAGCCTTTAAGATTACCCGAGTTGGTCAATTAGTGGCACAAGAAGCATCTAAACGCCTGGGCGTACCATTTGGTATAATTGATTTAAGCCTTGCTCCAACCCCAGCATTAGGTGATTCTGTATCAGATATTCTTGAGAGTATGGGACTTGAGCGCACTGGTGCACCAGGCACTACAGCTGCATTAGCTTTGCTTAATGACCAAGTAAAGAAGGGTGGGGTAATGGCAAGCAGTTATGTAGGTGGACTTTCAGGAGCGTTTATTCCAGTGTCGGAAGACCAAGGAATGATAAATGCTGTGGCATGCGGTGCGTTGACAATAGAAAAACTCGAAGCCATGACTTGCGTATGTTCTGTAGGACTTGATATGATAGCTATACCTGGTGATACTCCAGCCACAACAATAGCAGGAATCATTGCTGATGAAGCAGCAATAGGTATGGTGAACCAGAAGACCACCGCAGCACGAATATTGCCAATCATTGGTAAGAAAATTGGTGAAGAGGCAAATTTTGGTGGGTTATTGGGGCATGCTCCTGTGATGCCAGTGAGTAAGTTTAGTTCGGCTAAGTTCGTCAATCGCAAAGGCCGCATCCCAGCACCAATACACAGTTTTAAGAACTGATTAGGAACATAGGGAAAATTTTGAATCAAAAAATGTAATAAAACCTGAATTCAACTTAATAAAATAATAATGGACAAAAAATTTTCAATGAATCCTAACAAATTGGTTCAGTATCTTCAGAAACCAAAAGAAGATTTCACTCGTGAAGATATTGTGCAGTTTTGTTTGGACAACAATATTGAGTTTGTGAATTTCCACTATTGCGGTTGGGATGGCAAACTGAAGACACTTAATTTTGTGATTAATTCTCAGGAACATTTGGAAGAAGTGCTGACAGCAGGCGAACGTGTTGATGGCTCTTCATTGTTCCCGTTTATTGAGGCAGGCAAGAGCGACCTATATGTAATGCCACGCTACAAGACAGCATTCGTGAATCCATTTGCAGAAGTTCCTACAATTGATTTCCTATGCGAATATCTTGATCGTGACGGCAAGCCTTTTGAAAGTTCTCCGCAGTATATTCTGCATAAGGCAAGTGAAGCTTTCAAGGCTGAGACAGGCTTGCAGATGGAGACGATGGGAGAATTGGAATACTATATTATTGCCGATGCAGAAGATCTGTATAAGGTGCCAGACCAAAAAGGCTATCACGCCAGTGCTCCATTCTGCAAATATGGTGATTTCCGCACAGAAGCTATGCGGCTGATAGCCCAATGTGGTGGACTGATCAAATATGGTCACAGCGAAGTGGGTAATTTTACCCAAGATGATAAGAACTATGAGCAGAACGAGATAGAGTTTCTGCCTACATATATAGAAGATGCTGCCGACCAACTTGTTGTTGCAAAATGGGTAATGCGACAGTTGGCGTATGAATATGGCGTGGAACTGACGTTTGCACCAAAAATTACAGCCGGTAAGGCAGGTTCAGGAATGCACGTACATTGCAAATTCTCTGATGTAAACGGTAAAGTTGTTGCCGACACCACCGACTTGGGAATAAGTACAGCATTTGCAAAGGCAATAGCTGGATTCATGCTTGCAGGAACATCTCTGCCAGCATGGGGCAATCCACATTCATTATCATTCATGCGTCTTGTTCCACATCAGGAAGCCCCAACATCATTATGCTGGAGTTTCTCTAACCGTAGTGCATTAGTGCGTGTGCCGTTAGGATGGAGTTTTATGCCAGAATTTGCCCACAAGCAGACTTTTGAATGGCGTGCAAGCGACGGATTTGCAGATATGTATCTCCTAATGTCGGCACTCTGCTGTGCTGCACGTTATGGATTCGAACAGGCTGATGCTATGGAAGTTGCCAAACGTACATACGTTGGACTTGGAGTAAACATACACGACAAGTCGAATGAGGCTCTGATGAATTCGCTTGAACAACTGCCTGCATCATGTGCAGAGGCAGCCGATGAATTGCAGAACGACAGAGAAATCTATACAGGAAAGGGAGTGTTCTCAGACGCACTTGTTGATTATCAGATTGATTTTCTGAAACACCAGCAACCAGTAACAAGCGAAATGTTGGAAAAATTTGTAAAAGACAGTATAAATAACGGATAATGATGGAAGAAATTAAAAAGACCTGCCTCTATGATGAGCATGTGGCTATAGGGGCAAAGATGAGTCCTTTTGCAGGATTCGACATGCCTATTCAGTATAAAGGAATAACGGAAGAACATCTTGCTGTGCGCCAAAAGGTTGGAATGTTTGATGTGTCCCACATGGGCGAAGTTTTCATCACTGGTGCAGATGCTGAAAAGTATGTGAACCACATCTTTACCAACAATGTCATTGGCATGGAACCAGGTAAGATTCTTTATGGCATGATGTGCTATCCTGACGGTGGAGTGGTTGACGATTTGCTTGTGTATAAATATGCAGAAAAATTCCTTCTTGTTGTCAACGCAGCCAATATTGACAAAGATTATGAATGGATGCTGAAAAATCAGGAAGGCTACGATGTGGTAATCGACAATCAAAGTGAAAAATGGGGACAGATTGCCGTTCAGGGACCTGAAGCAGCAAAAGTTGTTGCCGAAATGTTTGGTGACTGGACAGATGCTCTGACATTCTACACCTTCGAAGAGAAAGATGGTCTCATATTCAGCCGTACAGGTTATACAGGTGAAGATGGCTTTGAGATTTATGCCAGTCCAGAGCAAACCGTTTCATTGTGGAAGAAGCTGCTTGAAGTTGGTGTTGAACCATGCGGATTAGGTTGTCGTGACACATTGCGTTTTGAAGCAGGATTGCCACTATACGGAGATGAACTTTCAGCCGAAATATCTCCAGTAATGGCAGGTTTGAGCATGTTCTGCAAACTCGATAAAGAAGAGTTTATCGGCATGGAATCCCTACAGAATCAGAAAGCCAATGGAGTGGGACAAAAACTTGTAGGAATAGAGATTGCCGACCGTGCCATCCCACGTGCAGGTTATCCTGTGGAACTTGAAGACGGAACAGAAGTTGGAGTTGTGACAACAGGTTATCATTCAATTTCTTTGGACAAAAGTATATGCTTTGCTTTAGTGAAATCCGAATACAGCAAACTCGAAACTCCACTATGGATTCGCATTCGCAAAAAAACGTTTGAAGGAAAGGTGGTAAAGAAACGTTTTTATCAAACGAACTATAAAAAGTAGATAATAAATATTATAAAATCTAAAAATATTTTTCTATTTTTGCTCATTTGGGGTTAAAGTTGTACCTTTAGCCCCAAATTTGATATAGTACACCTGTACTCTATCATTTTGCGAGCCGTGAAGGTTTGCGATAAAGCTATCGGAATAAAAATAAAAAAATATATAAATGCATTTTAAATGGAATTACAAACCACTTACATCAGACGAAAAACAAGCAGCTGAAGAGCTTGGTGCAGCAATAGGGAAGAGTCCAATTATTGCTGACCTGCTGATTAAGCGTGGCATAACCACTCCAGATGATGCATCGCGCTTCTTTTATCCACAACTGACAAACCTGCACGACCCTTTCCTGATGAAAGATATGGACGTTGCGATTGACAGACTGAATGCGGCATTGGGCAGAAAGGAACGCATACTGGTTTATGGAGATTATGATGTAGATGGATGTACGGCGGTAGCTTTAGTGTATAAGTTTCTTACACAGTATTATTCTAATGTTGATTACTACATACCCGATCGGTATGAAGAGGGTTATGGAGTTAGCGACAAGGCATTAGACTATGCTATAGAAACAGGTGTAAAACTAATTATTATTTTGGATTGTGGCATCAAGGCAAACAGTCAGATTGCCTTGGCTGCTGAATTTGGTATTGATTTTATTGTTTGCGACCATCATGTCACAGATGAAGAACTGCCTCAGGCAGTTGCTGTGTTGAATCCCAAACGTGAAGACAATACCTATCCATTCACTCATCTTTGTGGCTGTGGCGTTGGCTTTAAGTTGATGCAGGCATTTGCCATCAGCAATGGCATTGCTTTCTGCAAACTTATTCCTTTGCTGAGTTTCTGTGCTTTGAGCATAGTCACAGACATAGTACCTATCATGGGCGAGAACAGGATTCTTGCCTATCACGGTCTGCGGCAATTGAACCGTGCTCCGCTGACAGGTCTCAAGGCAATAATTGAGGTTTGTGGCTTGCAGGAAAAAGAATTAAATATCAACGATATTACATTCCGAATTGGACCGCGAATAAATGCCTCTGGTCGTGTGCAGAATGGTAGGGAAACGGTGGATTTGCTTATTGAACGCGATTTTGACAAAGCGTTGGAAATGGCAAAAAACATCAACGAGTACAATGAGCAGCGACGCGATCTTGACAAGCAGATGACCGAGGAAGCCAATGAGATTGTTGCCAAACTGTCAGAGAAATACCATGACAACCTAAACTCCTTAGTTCTGTATGATGAAAACTGGAAAAAGGGAGTAGTTGGTATCGTGGCATCACGACTATCGGAAAACTTTGTCCGTCCCACTATCATCCTTGCAAACGATGGCGACTATATAACAGGTAGTGCCCGTAGTGTAGCAGGCTTTGATATTTACAAAGCATTGCAAAGTTGTAAGGATTTGATGGAGAACTTTGGCGGGCACAAATATGCAGCAGGACTGAGTCTGAAACTTGAAAAACTCCCTGAATTCCGCAAACGTTTCTGTGCATATGTGGATGAACACATCATGCCAGAACAGAAAGAAGCAACGCTCAATATTGATGCCATACTCAATTTCCGTGAGATAACCCATAGGCTTCGCAACGACCTGAAACGTTTCGAGCCATTCGGACCTGATAACGAAAAGCCATATTTCTGTACGAAAAATGTCTATGATTTCGGCACAAGTAAAGTCGTAGGACGCGAACAGGAGCATATCAAGCTTGAACTCATTGATTCAAATTCAAATGCTGTAATCAGTGGTATTGCTTTCGGTCAGAGTGAGCATGCGCATTACATCAAGTCAAAGAGCAGTTTTAATATAGTCTATACCATTGAGGAAAATTCCCATAAGCGAGGTGAAACTCAACTGCTTATTGAGGATATCCGTCCTTCTGATGGAATTTAGGGATTTAGGGACTTAGGAATTCTTGGATATTTAGTTTTTCCGAGAAATGATAAATGCAAACAGCAAGAGACATACTGAAACGCTATTGGGGCTATGATGGATTTCGTGGTATCCAGAGCGATATAATCACCAGCATTTGTGACAATAAAGACACTCTTGGTCTGATGCCAACAGGAGGAGGGAAGTCTATTACCTTCCAAATACCAGCATTGATGAAAGGTGGGGTATGCGTTGTAATAACCCCACTTATTGCTCTTATGCGCGACCAGGTGGTAGGACTTCAACAGCGTGGCATACGAGCAGCAGCCATCTATTCTGGAATGTCGCACGAAGAAATCGTTGTCACATTGGAAAATGCCGTCTATGGTGGCATACAGATTCTCTATGTATCACCAGAACGCTTGTCGTCAGAATTGTTTCTCGTTAAGATAGCCCATATGGACGTTACGCTGTTTACTGTTGACGAAGCCCATTGTATCAGCCAATGGGGCTACGATTTCCGTCCCTCTTATCTTGAAATAGCAAAAGTGCGCGAAATACATCCTGATGTGCCAATATTGGCTCTTACCGCAACGGCAACGCCAAATGTTGTGAAAGACATACAACAGAAACTTGGTTTCAAACAAGAGAATGTGTTTCGCATGAGTTTCGAGCGCAAGAATCTTGCATACGTTGTGCGTCAGGCAGAGGACAAGATGGGTGAGTTGGAACACATCTTGAATAGCGTTCAAGGGTCGGCAATTGTTTATGTCCGCACAAGGAAACGCACAGCCGACATTGCAGAGGAATTAACCCGACGAGGAATAAAGTCCATATATTTCCATGCAGGATTAGATTCCAAGGATAAGGAAATGCGGCAAAGGGTGTGGAAAAACGGTGAATCACGTGTGATTGTTGCCACCAACGCCTTTGGAATGGGAATCGACAAGCCTGATGTCCGTTTAGTCATCCACTATGATTCTCCCGATTCGATAGAAGCATATTTTCAAGAAGCAGGTAGAGCAGGGCGTGATGGTGAAAAGGCATACGCTGTGCTTCTCTACAACAACCATGACATTGTGGCTCTCCACAAGCATATTACCGACACATATCCAGAAAAAGACTATGTGCGTAAGGTCTATGAGCACATAGCATATTATTATCAGCTTGCAGAAGGTTGTGGAGAGAATAATATTTACCAGTTCGACATCGATAAGTTCTGTCAGAAATTCAAGCATTATCCAATACCAGTGCTTTCTTCGCTCAAGATTCTGCAGCAAGCGGGCTACATGGACTACGAAGTGGACTATAACAACAAAGCTCGCTTCATGTTTACCGTCAGACGTGAACACCTATATCGTCTCGATACTGAGTCAGAAATGTGCAACAACATTATTAACTATATGTTGCGCAACTATTCTGGACTATTCAGTGAATATTGCTACATAGAAGAAGCCTCCATAGCTTCGGCTTTGTCATTACAGGAACATCAGGTGTATCTGATACTCAAATATCTCGACAAAGCCAATCTGGCATCATTTATTCCTGCCAGAAATGTACCTTATATAATATATAGAAAAGATAGGGTAGAAGCCAATCGTATAAAAATCACTCCTGAGATATACGAAAAGCGCAAGCAAGAATACACTCATCGTATCAGGGAGATGTCGGATTATATCACAAATAACACAGAATGCCGTTCACGTCAGTTGTTGCGCTATTTCGGTGAACATAATGAGCATAAGTGCGGCATCTGCGATGTATGCTTAAATTGAGTCAAAACAACAGCAGATAAGAAATTGTGGAAAAAGTTGGAACCTATAAATTCATAGCAGAGCCTTTTAAAGCCGATGTAAAAGGCAGGTTGTTCATGTCTGCATTGGGCAACTATATGCTCAATGCAGCCGACTTTCAGTCAGCAGAAAGAAATTTCGGTTATCTGGATTTGCGCAGAAGTAACAAGGCATGGGTGCTGTCACGTTTCGTCATTGATATCAGCGAAATGCCAAAATCCTATGAGCACTTCCATATTGCCACATGGGTGGAGTCGGCAATGCGCTTTTTCACTCGTCGTAATTGGTCCATACAGGGTGACGATGGTAAGCAATATGGCTATGGCTGTAGTATTTGGGCTATGATAGATTTGGAAACACGTCAACCAGCAGATATTTTTGCTGTTGGCAATGGAATCATGAAAGAATATATTGATGAATCACATACTGTTCCGATAGACCCACCATCACGAGTATGTATGAATGAGAAAGATGCCAAGCTTGTGCGCGAGATAGATACCGTGTATAATGATATTGATATCAACGGTCATGTAAACAGCGTACGTTACATAGAACATACCCTTGACATACTGCCTTTGGAATGGCATATCAGTAACTACATCCGTAGGCTTGAAGTAGCATATGTTGCTGAAGCACATTTCGGTGATAAACTGCGCTTCTATGAAGATTGTCAGTCGGAAAATGTAATCTGCTTCCGCATATCAGCCCTTCAGCCCGATGGCAAAGAACAGGAATGCTGCAGAATTAAAATATTAGTAATGAGCAAATAAAAGAAATTATGAAAAAGGTATTATTAATAAGTTTGTTATTTGTGCAAGCAGTAGTTTGCAATGCGCAGGACATTGAGACATTGAAGAAACTCGCTACCCAGGGCGATGCTGACTGCCAGCTCGCATTAGGTGTGGCAT